>JAUUYB010000003.1 GCA_030590605.1 Candidatus Woesearchaeota archaeon | reverse complement strand
CGGGGTATTTCGAAGATCGTTCTTCTGATACACCAGTGGCGGCTCAAAATTAGGGTTAATAAGCAGTATTCTCATGTCTTTCGAGGAAACCGCCACGTTTTATAAAAATATTGTTTTCAGAGAGTTATACCTGAAAGCGGAAGCCCCTGTGACAGATTGTATACCATCTCAGCAAGAACTGACGCAAGGCTCACTTCCACATACCATGGATGCTCTTTCTTGAATGCTTCTTCCCGGCAGATAGAATCGGTGACATATAACCCTTTCAGGATTCCTCGTTTGTAAAGATCTGAAAGCCGATCAAGCGCAGGTCCGGAGAGCAGACCATGGACCCCTATCATAAACACCTCTTTTGCCCCTTCCTTCATCAGCTTTTCTGATACCGCTTTCATAGTCCCAGCTGTATCAATTATATCATCAACAAGAATCACCCGTTTGCCTGCGACCTCGCCTATCACCTCAACCATATCTATGGTATTGGCTGTCTTGTAGTTACGTTTCTTATAGCACATGACCGCTTCTGTCCCGAGCAATTTTGCAAAACTCTTTGCACGGTCTGCTCCTCCTGCATCAGGGGAAGCGACAACAAAATTGGTTATAGAATGATCTTTCTTGAACTGCGACACAAGCAGCTTCTCGGCATGGAAATGTTCAATAGATATACCTGCGACCTCAAACATCCCCTGGATCTGGGATGAATGGAGATCAACAGTGACTATTCCATCCAGGCCTGAGGCCTTATAGAGCTTCGCAAGAAGCGCCACTGTTATCCCTTCCCGTTCTACCAAGTGGTCCTGCCTCGCAAAGGGAAGATAAGGGTTCACCAAGGTCACTGAAGCTGCCCTAGCCTGGTTAAGAGTATCGATCAGAGTGAATGATTCGAAAGTGTTTTCAGGTATCCCATTATACTCCCTCACCCTCTCTCCAATATTCTTCTTGGTCGCGTTCAGGATCTCTTTTAACACCGGCGAAGGCTCTGTATAAGGAGTGTGAATGATGAAACAATCCTTACCTCTCACGCTCTCATTCAAGACTGTCTTTATCTCTCCATCTGAGAACTCTGTCGTCTCCGCCAGACCCAATATGAATTCCTTCTTTCCATATTCATGCTTATTCTTCGCCCAGATCCGCTCTATGACCTGTTTCTCATCTTTTCCTGCCTTCTTATAACGCGTTTTTAGATGGCTGTTCAGCCGTGCGCATACTAATCCTGCAACTTCAGTCGATGCCCTCGTAGAAAATATCCTGATCATCATACATCCCTCCGAATCAGATAATAATATATTATATTAATAAGTCTATCTGTAAAGCTTGAGGAATTCTGCCCCAATCTTCTTGATATCAAACTTTTTTGATTTCCTGAACGCATTTTCTGATAGAGATTTAGATAGGTTTGAATTGTTTAGAACTTCTATGATCCCCTTGGCAAAGGAATCGCTATCTCCAGGCCTAACCATCATGATATCTTTTCCAGGCTGCATGATCTCTTTTATTTCAGGAATCTCTGTAGTCACGACAGGGGTCTTTGACGCAGCCGCTTCAAGAAGACATGAAGGGTTACCCTCTGTCCC
The DNA here is from genome assembly GCA_030590605.1 of Candidatus Woesearchaeota archaeon. Taxonomy (GTDB): domain Archaea; phylum Nanobdellota; class Nanobdellia; order Woesearchaeales; family JAUUYB01; genus JAUUYB01. The sequence continues at coordinate 21,405 of JAUUYB010000003.1, read as the reverse complement.
GTACAGATCAAGGTATGGAAGCGCTACGACATCTGCCATAGCGACATATTCTTCTATCGGAATCTTTCCCTCTTTGAATGTGCAATGAGAATCCATCTCCATATCCTTAATATCCTCCTTATAGATCCTAATATTCGGTCCGTCGCACCGAGGAGCTAAAATAAAATGAGCATCTTTCACACCGTCGACTATATTCGGAATGGCCTCGACAAGGACATGGACTCCTTTATTTTTTAGGGTCGAACCATAATATAAGACGATCTTCTTTCCTGTGAATCCATATTTTTTCTTAAGTGCAACCCTATCCCTTGGCCTAAATCTCTGAGTAGATATCGGAGATCTAACAACCTCTAATCTATCTTCGCTTGCACCTGCATCGACTATCTTCTCTTTCATGACATATGTCGGAATAGTCACCCTGGTGCACATATTCAGCAGAGAAATGAACTTGAACCTGTTTTCCTTCTCAGTCGAATAAGATTTCAGGGTATGGAAAACCTTGGCCTTAGGTGAACGCAGCTTGAAGAAAAAACCCCTAAACGCCAGCAAAGGAGATGCGCTAAAACTATGGATGATATCATAACCGCCTTTCAATGATACAGCTGAAGAAAGATACCCTAATACATGAGCCTTGACCTTCGGGAAGATCCCGCTTGAGTTGAATAGGTATACAGTTATCCTGCCAATTTTCAGCTTAGACCTTTTCGGTCCATCACTGATTATCGTCACATCATGACCCTTTGATTCCAGGAACTTTGCATAAAGAATAAGAGTTATACCTGTAGCTTCCTTCGGTTCCCGCTTGAATCCGAGGGATATCAGGAGTATCTTCATACCGCCTTCCCTCCGAACAATGATCTTATCTTCGAAAGGTTACGGATATCCTCAGATAACTCCTTGAAATCGCTTTTCGGGGTCTCAAGAGTCACAAACGCATCAGGAGGGACCATATCAGCTATCTTCTGGAGAGGAAATGATCCTGTCCCAATATCCATGTGCTCATCCTTATTCCCATCTATTTTCCCATCACAAAGATGAATCATGTAAGGATCCAGACTAAAGAACTTCTCAAGATATCGAATCGGTTCCTCTCCATGATAGTTAGCGCTAGCGATAGTATGACCGACATCGACGCAGACCTTGACCCCTGTCTCTCTCGCCATCTTCTTGAAATCCTCAAATGCGCTGGCTAACAATGAGACTTCCCCTCTTATCGGAAGTTTCGGCACATTCTCTAATATGATATCGAATCCGTCCGCCAACAAGGTCTTCAGCCGTCCTGTGACAATAGACAGATCGTCCCCGCCAACCTCCCATCCTGGATGGAATATTATAGGCTTATTACCGAAAAATTTGAAGAACTTCTTGATCGTAGATATGGATTCAATGTATACATCATTCTCATCCCTTATATTGAAACCATGTGAGAAATTAGGAGCGTGAAATATGATAGGAAGACCCTTAAGCTGTGAGAGCAAGGCCTCATCATAAGAACCTGGCACGGTATACATCTCGATATAGTTTATGATACCTGCATCGCACATCTCTTTTAGCCTAGGAAAAGAATCACCATTGATCGACCAGATCTTAATCCCTAGTCTTCTCATCGTCTAGCCCCATCACGATCTTTTCATCGTCTTCTGACCTTGTCTTGAAACCGCATCTTGTGAAAAGCTTGATCGAGATCACATTTATCTTCTTGATCGTAGCGAGAATAGTCTTGTTCTTCCAATTCTTAAGATATGTGCTGCATCCGAGCCCCAACAGTTCAGTACCTATCCCTTTTCCCCTCATCTCAGGTGATACAGCGATGCTGATCACAGAACTTTTATCATCGGTCTCATCGAACCTGACCATCCCAGCTTTCTCTCCATCTAATTCAGCTATCATGATAACCCTTTTTTTATTAGCGAGAGACTCCCTGAACCATTTCAAATGAGATCCTAATTCGATTTTTTCTTCGGAAAGGCTGAATTTCATCGTCGCCGGATCAGTTCGCCATCTGAATAAGTCTTCAGCGTCCTCTAATCCAGCGAATCTGATCTTCATCTTATATGGGCCTCGGTCAACGGCTCATTCTTACTTATCGCCACTGCTACGTCCTTCCCAAGGAGTCCTGAATATCGGTCTGGCTCCAATCCTCTCTTCTCCTTTCCTCCTCTTAGGACTGCGATGTTCTCTTCTGAGAACGATTCACCTGGTTTAATATCCTTGATCGCATATATACTTCTCCTGCAGAATGAGTAGAGTTCTTTCTCATCCTCAAGCACCTGCTTGGTTCGTTCACCTAACGCAGATTCCATGTCCCGAATCCCTTTAACCATACTACTCAACTCACTACCTAAGACCGCAAAAGAGTGATCCGGCCCTGGCAGATCGTTATCGGTAGTGAAATGCTTCTCTAAAACGCTTGCGCCTAGTGCCACTGCACCGAGCGGAGCGATAAGAGGGTCTCTTGAGTGGTCTGATAGCCCGACCAAGCAATCAAAATGATCACTTATACCTGGAAGTGTAAGGAGATTCATCGAAGATAGGGGTGCCGGATATTTTGCTGTACATTGAAGCAGGATTATCTGGTCGTTCCCTTCCTCTTTTATGGCCTTGACCGCTTTTTCAATATCACCGATATCAGACGCACCTGTTGAAATCAAAAGGGGCTTCCCAAATCGTGCAATATGCTTAAGGAGAGGAATGTGAGATATGGCGTAAGAAGCTATCTTGTATGCGACCATCCCTATCTTTTCGAGGGCATCAGCTGATTCTTCATCAAACGGCGTGCATAAGAAGAGTATCCCTTTCTCTTTCGAATACTTGTCCAGCTTCGGAAGCCAATCGACAGGCAGCTCCATATCCTGTATTATATCGAATATCGAACGCTCTTTTCCCAGATAGTCTGCGGTCCCAGCTGTCTCGACATAGATCTTCTTTGCCTTATACAGCTGAAATTTCACTGCATCTGCACCTGATTCTGCTGCAAGGTCTATAAGCTTCAGAGCATGCTCATAATTCTTATCGATATCCTCACTGATCCTGAAATTTGATCCAGCTTCAGCTATTATGAAACAGGGGCTATTATCTGATATATGCTTTTCTCCTATCTTAATTTGCATCATTTTTGATATTTTTCTTCTGCTCGACCCCAGAATTTATCTGAGATAACTCCGGATCCTCCTTGAGCAGTTCCAGGATGTCATGAGTAGAGAAGGAACCATCTTTTTCATAGAGCGTATCATATACTCTCTCTACGAAAAGAAAATCTGATTCCTCATCAACTGTCCATCTGAGGGAGGAGAGGTCTTTTTCATTAATTAAGCTTTTTGTTTTGAACTCCTGGATGTTCTCCCTTATGTAAGTAGTCACGTGTTCTCTCTCCCGGTCTTCTCTGCAGAGCTTCCACATCTTTTCCAGTACATTGAAGGAAAATACCTCTACATCAAGCCCCCGAGGATATGTTCTCCGATCAAGTACATTGCTGACATAATCATAATCCCCTCTCTCGAACTCTTCGACCGCCTTGTCGATCAGAGTCCAATCAATAAGAGGGCAGTCTGCAGTGATCCTCACTATCCCTTCGCTTCCTGCAGCCTTTGCGGCCTGGTAATATCTATCCAATACATCTTCCTCGCTGCCTTGGAATGTCGATACCTTGGGATCTGCCAGCTTTGCGACCACATCAACGATCAGGTCGTCCTTCTTGGTGGTAGCGACTATGACTGAATCGATCCGCGAAGATCTTCGCACCCGTTCGATGACATGGAGCAGCATCTCCTTGCCCTGTATCTTCATCAAGACCTTGTCCGGCAACCTTGTCGAACCGCGCCTTGCCTGGATGATACAATCTATCTTCATTTTTCCATCAGAAACATCATGTCCTTGTTATCGTCCTTAAGATACGGGACCAGCTTTTTCCTGATAACCTTGAGATCAGGGGAACCGTCAAGATACAACTTAAGAAAATCGTTCTTCCATAACTTGTTCGAATTTCCTCTGTATTCTATAGGAGTGCATTCTTCAGCGAAATACTCAAAACCCCAAACAAACCTCTTCGATACCCTGACTATCTCGGACATCGCTTTCTTAATGTCATCCGGATGTATGTGGATCAATACACCACTGGTAAATACAAGGTCGAAATAATCATCCTTGAACGGGATGTCAAGCAAGGAGCCTTCTACCAGATTCAATCCCTTATTGTTCCTTGCATGGACCAATGCCTGATTGTTCACATCGATACCCCAAAGATTCTTGAATCCTGCCTTGTCCAACATCTCAAGCTGATTGCCCCTATTGCATCCTGCTTCGAGAATCCTGATATCCTTGCTCATCTCTCCAAGAAATTCCTTGTTCAGTTCAGTCCGGGTCACTCCCCATTGTTCCTTATAGAACTCATCCCACTCGCCATGGTTCCGCTCTGTGTACTCATCTCCGAACTTCCCTTTCCAAAATTCTGTTTGTTCAATCTTCTGCATTTTCTTCACCAAAAAGCCTACGAAAATCGTAATCTTCAAATTTATGCGCTGTTATAGTCAGAGATTCCGACCATGCGTTAATAAGTCTTCCGAATTTCGTCCTGATCCCTGAAGTGATCCTTCCCTGGTCTATAGCATCCTTCGCTATCATGACCATAGAGAGATCGTATTCTCCTGCTATCGTGAACACTTCTGTTATCCTTGGATGAGCCTTAAGGTAGTTTATCAATCGTATATGTTCCTCTTTCTCGTTGAGATCCCTAAGCTTGATCTTGACTTCCACTACATTGCCGAAACCGCAGTACCTATGCCTCAATATGATAGTAGGCGCGAATATCTTTGAAGCGATCATCTTCTTTATCCGGTTGTTCACAGAATCTACAGACAGGTTCACCTTCCTGGATATCTCAGTCAGAGAGACCCTACAGTTCTTATGTAAAATTGTCAATATTTCGATGTTTTTCTTATCAATTTTCATAATTACCTTAAATAATTAGGATATTTATATATTTATCTAATAATTTAAGGGTAATCTGTAGAAATGTTTAAAAATGTCCACTTCAGCCCAATCAGTATGATCGCAGTCATCGACTATGGGATGGGAAACGTAAGATCCATAGAGAAAGCATTGGACAAGATAAATGCAGAATATCTCATCACAAGAACCCCGGAAGGACTCGATAAAGCTACACATATACTTCTTCCAGGAGTAGGACATTTTGAGCTTGGGATGAAGAACCTTGAAACATCAGGATTTGTGATTGCCTTGAATGAACAAGTGATAAAAAAGAAAAAACCCTTTCTTGGGATATGCCTCGGCATGCAACTCCTATTCAAGAAAAGTGAAGAAGCACCAGGCATCCCCGGCCTCGGATTCATCGATGGAGAAGTGAAGAAGTTCAAAGATATCCCATATAAGATCCCTCACATAGGCTGGAACGAGAGCCGAATAAAAGAAGGCGTAAAACTGTTTGAGGGTATCGAGAACGATACGAACTTCTATTTCATCCACAGCTACCATGCAACCCTGTCTGAAGACATCCCCCACGCAACCACAGATTATGGATATGACTTCGTCAGCGCAGTAGAAAAAGGAAACATACTAGGCACCCAGTTCCACCCAGAGAAATCACAAAAGAAAGGGTTACAGATACTGAAGAATTTTGTGGGGCATTACGATGCTTAAGGTCAGGATAATCCCCTGCCTCCTGTTCAAGGACAGGACGATCGTCAAGAGCGTCAGATTCACCGACTTCCGGATGGTAGGCGACCCTACGACATCTGCGAGAGTCTTTAATGAACGGAATGCAGATGAACTGGTGTTCCTAGATATCATGGCATCGAGAAACGGAGAGAGACCGAACTTCGAAGTCATTGAAGACATCGCAAAAGAATGCTTCATGCCTCTTGGAATCGGAGGAGGGATCCGATCGATGGAAGATGTAGACCTCCTTTTCCAGATTGGCGCAGACAAGATCATAGTCAACACAGCACTATTCAAAGACCCGGAATTCATCAAGGAAATCGTGAACAAATACGGCTCTCAAGCAGTCGTGGCGTCCATCGATGTAAGGAAAAAAGATGATGTCTACAAGGTCTATACATGTTCTGGAGAAGAGGAGACCTCGCACTCTCCGGAAAGCATAGTACGGCACTGCGAGGACCTAGAAGTAGGAGAGATACTACTTACATCCATAGACAAAGAAGGGACCATGGAAGGATACGATCTTGAACTAGTAAAGATGGTCGCCAAGATGACCAAGCTGCCAGTCATCGCAAACGGAGGCGCAGGCAAGATATCTGACATCAAAGAAGTCATCAAAGACAGCGGAGCAGATGCAGTGTGTTGCGCAAGCATCTTCTTTTGGGTCGGAGAAAGCATAATTACGATCAAACAAGAACTCGACAAGGACGGAATCCCTGTACGAATGAGGTGAAAAATATGAAATACTGCAAAAGATGCCTATTCCCAGACACAAAACCTGATATCTATTTCGATGAAGAAGGCAGATGTGATGCCTGCAATTCAGCAGACAGGAAAAAAGGGGTCGAGAACGCAATAGACTGGGATTCAAGAGCTGAAGAATTCAAGAAGATATGCGACAAGCACCGTTCCAAGGACGGAATGAATTATGACTGCATAGTCCCGGTAAGCGGAGGAAAAGACAGCGTATTCCAGGCATACCAGATGAAAGTTGCCCATAAGATGAACCCTTTAGCAGTCACTTTCGATCAATTCGACCAGACTGATACCGGAAGGATCAATCTCGATGTGCTGAGGGAAATCGGAGTCGACCATATCCATTTCACATTGAATCCAAAAATTGTCAGAAGGCTCGTGAGGAAAGGGTTTGAGATTGTCGGAGATCCACATTGGATAAACCATGTCGGGATATATACTGTCCCTGCACATATCGCCGTGAAATTCAAGGTCCCTCTGTTGATATGGGGAGAGAACCCTCAACTGGAATATGGCGGACCTGCATCAAGCAGAGACAACAAGGTCCTTGACAAGAGATGGAGACAAGAATTCGGATGCATGAGGGGATTTAGGGAAGAGGATATGGTAGATGATGAGATCTCCATGTCTGACCTGAAAATCTTTGTCTACCCGACAGATGAAGAGATACAGGAAGTCGGGGTCAACGGACAATTCTACGGATACTACCACAAATGGAACTCCATCGAACATCTGAAGATAGTCGAGAAACTCGGGTTCAAACACCTGCCAAGAGCATGGGCAGGATCATGGCTGGATTGGGAGAACTGCGATATGAAACTGCTTGATATCCGAGAACACCTGAAATGGGTCAAATACGGATACGGCAGGGTCACAGACCAAGTCAATATCTTCATAAGGAACGGAGAGATAACCCGAGAAGAAGGATTGAAGATCGTAAAGGAAAGAGACGGGAAGATGGAACATAAACAAGAGTTCTGCGATTACATAGGGATAACCCCTACAGAGTTCGACAAGATACGGGATACCTATGTCAATAAGGACATACTTGAGAAAGTGGATGGAGAATGGACGCTTAAGACCCCTCCTAACTGAAGAATCCCTTGACAAGTCTGATAACCTTCGCCTGCTCAGTCTCAGTCAGATCCGGAAATATAGGCAGGCTGATTATACGCCCATAGAACTTTTCAGCATCGACGCAAAGACCTTTCTTATATCCCAAAGACTCATAATATGGATTCAGATATACCGGAAGATAATGCACCTGGCACAATATCCCATTGTCCTTGAGATAGATGAACAGGTCATATCTCATCTTAACATCCGGGACCTTGATCACATAAAGATGATATGAGTTTATCCGATCAGATTTCTGGTTCACCACCCCTATCTTGTCCATGTCCTTGAAAGCCTCATTGTATCTGTCTGCAATGATTTTCCTTTTTTCAATAAAGCTGCTCAACTGGGAAAGCTGACTCAGACCTAAAGCACACTGAATATCTGTAATACGATAATTATAACCCAACATCTGCATCTCGCGGTACCATGGACCATGAGACTCATTCTTCAATCCATCTGAGACTATCCCATGACTCCGAAGAGCGACAAGCTTGTCATAGAACTCTTTTGAATTAGTAGTTATCATCCCGCCTTCACCAGTAGTCAGATGCTTTACAGGATGGAAACTGAAAATAGTCATGTGAGAATATGTGCAATCACCAATTTTTGAATCCTTGTAGGTCGCACCAAGAGCGTGGCAGGCATCCTCGATGACAGTGACCCCTTTGCTATCTGCCATCTCCTTGATTTCAGACATCTTACATGGCAATCCCCCATAATGGACAGGAATAATCACTTTAGTCTTCTCGCTGAAAGTCAATCTTCCAGGATCAAGAAGACCATCTTCATCGATATCAGAGAATTTCGGGGTCGCACCGCAATATAATGCGCAGTTCGCAGAAGCGACAAATGTCAAAGGAGAAGTGATCAATTCATCCCCTTTTCCAAGACCTGCTGCAAGACATGAAAGGTGCAGTGCTGCAGTCCCGTTCGAGACCGCTACTGCGTACTTGGATCCGACGAATTCAGCAAATGCTATCTCAAATTTCTCGATTTTCGGACCAGTCGTCAAGAAATCATTTCCGAGTGCACTCAATACTGCATCCTTGTCCTGCTCACTGATGTGCTGACGCCCATATGGTATCATCTTATATCAGACCTAAGTCTATCAGGATCTTCTTGACTTCCTCTTTAGGGATCACGTTATCTTTCGAGCTGTACTCAAACATCTCGCCATCCTTGATCTTATTCTCCTCTTTGACGTAAGGATATGAGATATCATCATGGTATTTGTGGATCTGGGAGGTCACGACGAGCAGTCTCTTCAGCTTATAAGTCAGCGGCACCTCAGCGCTATTTATCATGATCTCATGGATCTTCTCTCCAGGACGGATCCCGATGTCTACTATCTTATTATCTGCCTTGAATCTCTCTTTCAGGATATCGATAAGGTCAGTGACCTTGAAAGCAGGGAGCTGTGGAACGAAAACCTCTCCCCCGACTGAGTTGGTCAAAGCATCGAATATCAGATCGACTGCCTGATCCGGACTTATGATGAATCTGGTCATCCTCGGGTCTGTCAGCGGTATCGGCTCTTTGTTCTTGATCTTATCTATGAAAAACGGTATGACTGATCCGGTGCTGTCCATTACATTTCCATACCTGACTACAGTGAACTTGGTCTTCCTGTCTCCTTTACTGAAATTACTCTCTGAGAATATACGTTCACCGACAAACTTGCAAGCGCCATATGTGTTTACAGGCGAACATGCCTTATCTGTCGACACAAAGACCGCGCTTTCAACGTCGTTCTCAAGGCATGCCCTGACGACATTCAGCGTCCCTTCTATATTGGTCTTGATCGCTTCTTCAACATTGTATTCGAGGAGGTCAAGCCGTTTTAGTGCTGCAGCATGGATCACTATGTCCACGCCTCTCACTGCTCTTTTCAACCTTGGGTAATCCCGGACATCTCCTACAAAACAACGGGTCAAATCCCATTCCTTGCTGAATTCTTCCTGAAAATGATGATGTTTTACTTCGTCCCTGCTATAGACCCTGATGCTCTTCGGTCCCAACGGAAGAATCCTCCTGACGAGGGATCTTCCTAAGAAACCTGTGCCTCCAGTGATCAGAACAGTCTTATCTTTGAATAGATTTTCCATGATTATCACAAAATACCTCAAATCAAACTATCTTTATAAAGATTCCGAAACATCATTCCTGCTCCTAGATAAAGAATCCCCAGTTCAGTACAGTTAAGAGAAATTATATAAACACAGTCTAAGAGGGATATATCATGGGTCAAAAAACAGGATCTCCAGAGATCGAAGACATCATCAAAAGAATCGAAGATGTAGAAGTCATTCCTGGGAAGCGATTCGATGAATATCTCTCCTTCGAAGGGATCCCAATATGGTGGTTCTACAAGAGGTTCTTCACCCAATATACTATAAGCTTCATACCTTCTCAGCTCCTGACCACTGAAGACATAAAGAAGATGCATATAGGGAAAGCAGGGCTGATCAAACGGGCAGTCATCTCGCGCGCTATCGCAAAAGCCATCTGGTTGAATGAGTGGAGGAAGATACGGTTCTTCTCAGGAAAGAAACCTCCTGCTCTCAAAGAAAATAGCGTGCTATTCCTGACCTACTCCAACCATATCCATGGGAAGAACATATTCAGACTGCAGTCGATACTGGATATCATGGCAGAACGCAAGGGACCTGAACCTGCTCCTATCTTCGTCGACCCATTTCCATCAACCAAACACAAACAGCTTTCCGGAAGACGGACTATCTATAGTTACATCAACAAAAAGATGATCGATGATTCTAAAAAGATCTCACGACGGATGGCAGACAGATGGAAACGCATCCCAGACAAGAACCGACTCCTGACAGAAAACAGATATTGGGCTATGCTCCGCCCGACATTCGATTTCCTATTCTCAAAAGAACTCATGTTCTTATCGATACTCTACTACAAGGCGTTTCACGAAGTAATGTCAACAGGAAAGATATCACTTGCAGTCGGAACAGGCCTTGACAGCATCCACGAGAAAGCTATGATAGTCGCTGCGCACAAGGAGGGCATCCCTTCTCTTGCAATCCAGCACTGCGGAGGCGTCCTCGACCTCCCTCCAAAGATAGAATACCTGACAGACATATCCACATTCAATGAGACTGACAAGAAACTGATAGAGAAACACGGTCTATCTCCTGAGCATATCCACATAAGCGGACCTGTAATCTATGATGATGCATCGAAGTTCGCAGGCAAGAACATGAAAGAAAGGAGATCCGTATTCATAGCCACCAGTCCTGTAGTCGAAGACGGATTCCTAGCGAAGAAAACATATTTTGAGAGGATAGAACGAGTCCTGAAAGGCATCGGCGATGCAGCTCCTTCCAATATCACGATCAAGCTCCACCCTAGAGAAAAATACCTGAAAGTATACGAAAAGATAGTTGCAGACATCGGACTGCCTGATACCGTCATCAAACCGGGAAGCATTTCCGGGAATGAATTCTACGCAATGATCGCAGAACACGACATCTTCGTCCACTTCGGATCAAACGCGAGCATTGAGGCGATGATCATCGGAAGACCGGTAGTCACAGTCTCTATCGCAGACAAAGACCACACAAAAGATTTTTTCACGTCATGGATCACAAAGGATCATGTGTCGATAAATGTCGGCTACTCAGGGAACATAACTGGCTCGATAGAAAAAGCATTCCAACCTGATCAGAAGATACAGAAGAAAGTCGATGTATACATCAAGGACAGATGCGGAATAATCGACGGGAAATGTTCAGAACGGATAGTCGATACGATAGAAAAACTTTCTGGTAAAAAATCGATAAAGATTAGATAAATATCATTCAATAGGGATCTTCGGGAGTCCTTTAACAGCCTTGTCGATGTAAGCAATATCTTCTGCGCTTAGCTCTTCCTTGTAACCGCCGACCTTCCCTTTCCTGATATGATAAGTCTTAACATCAGATGTGTCATGCTTATGAAACATATTGAAATTAAGCTGTCTCTTCTTCTCTAACTTCTGCATGTTCTTGAATTCCGTGAACTTAATCACCTCATCGACCTTGTCCTCATCCAATCGTATCCTCAGAAAACGGATGAGCCTGATTATCTCCTTCCTGATATCCTTACGCATGTCCTCATACCTTGCATAATGAGAGGATTTCGCAAGCTTTGCAGCAATCGGGACCTCCTTCCTCCATCTAACAAGATTCTTGACACCATGTTCACTTTTATCACGTATGAACTCTGACAAGGTCCCATCGAAAGTGTTCAGTCTGGCCCTGAAATGCCTATGGAAATAGAATGATACAAGGATATCGCGAGGATCCCTGAAAAGGAAAATGAATCTCTTTCCTTTCCCGAACCTGGAATATTTCAGAAGATGCGCGAAAGCTATCCTCGGGAGCTTCGGATGGAGCTTCTTATGGAGATCTATGGTGAAAGGCACATCATAGATCAGACTGTAATATTTCGCCAGAATCGTCCTCATCCAAGTGCTCCCTGATTTAGAGTAAGAGAATAAAATGGTATCTGCGACCATGCATTGATAGCTCTGCTGAAAAGTCATGACAAAGAACCGCCTTATATCATCTGAGACATGCCAGAGGGGAGGATGCCTGTACAGCCATTCACTAACCTCATGTTTCGTACGTCTGAGTCCGTCTCTTATCGGTCTTTTTCTAGCCATCTTTCATCAAACTTATATCAGTAAAAACATGGGAAAAATTGTCACTTAAAAACTTTTGGGAGGCTTTGGCTATTATGAAATCCTATTCCTCTACTATCTTCCTCGCTACCTTTTACTTTCATCGAGAAGCCTGCGTTCCCGTAGGGAGCCACAAAATGAGCAAAGCTCATTTGTGCCAGAAAACCTATCGGTTTTCTTGGCTCCCCTAACGACGGCTGAAATGTGTTAAGAGTGGAAGCTCGGACTGACGATAGTAGCGAGGATTCCATAATAGCCGGAGGCTTTGTAGAACAAATTTCTACAATGCATGAATTATCAACTAATCCATCCACCTATCCCACCACAAATTGAACATAAGGACTGTCCAGAGCATACGAGAATAATCTTTCTTTCCTGCAAGATGCGATTTCCATATCCTTTCAAGAGGGAGCTTCTTGAAATGATCATGCTTATCATAATCAATAGCTTTTTCCTGGACCAGCCCTTTCAATTCCTTCCTGAAATACTCCCTTATCGGAGACTCGAAACCCTTCTTCTTCCTAAAGATGATCTCATCCGGAAGTATACCTTTCATAGCTTCCTTCAGGATGTACTTCGTCTCACCGTCTTTTATCTTTAATTCCGGGTGGATGCTAAGACCGAGCTGTATCATCTCATGATCCAGGAACGGCGGTCTCGACTCCAAGCTGTTGCCGAGCGATGCCCTGTCCACTTTCACCAGGATATCTTCAGGCAGGTAGGAATGAAAGTCTGCGTTGATCGCATTTGAGAGCGGATCCTTGAAAGTGAAATATTCTTCATAACTATCGAATAACCTGAAATCATCTTCATCCATATCCTCGATATATTTGTAGGTATCGAGACTTGCGAACTGTTGGTGTACAGGCAGTGCACTATGAAGAAGGAATCGATGGAGCTTCAATGGACGTCTAAACACACTTGCAAGTTTTCCTCCCAGAGTCCCTAAGAACCTGACCTTCTGAAGAGCTAAGAGATTCTTATACTTATCATAACCACCGAAAAGCTCGTCGCCCGCATCTCCTGAAAGCGATACCTTGACATGCTTCCTCGCTACCTGGCTCACGAGAAATGTCGGGATCATAGAATGGTCTCCGAAAGGTTCATCATAATGATAAGATATCTTACTGATGAGATTCCTGACATCCTCTGCCGTGAAAGTGATAGAATGATGGTTGGTGCCGAATAACTTCGAGACCTTCTCTGCATACTTCGATTCATCGAATCCTGCTTTGTCGAACTTGATAGAGAAAGTATTCAGGTCACTCGTGAACCTGCTCGCAAATGCGACAATTGCGGAACTGTCCAATCCACCTGACAAGAAAGCCCCGACCGGAACATCCGCAATCATCCTTCGCCTGACAGACCTCTCCAAAGTCGAACGGATGAGCTTCGCCGCTTTCTTCTCATCAGTGATCATATCTTTTACATTTACTTTCCAGTATCTCCTATTAGCCTTAACCTCTTTCTTCTTCAGGTCATATATCAAATATGATCCTGGATCCAATTTCTTCACGTCCCTGAAAATCGTCCTATGTTTCGGCGTATAACCAAATAGGATATAATGCTCCAAGGACTTAGTGTCTATCTCTTTATCGACTCCTGCTGCGATCACTGCCTTCATCTCGGAAGCAAATATAAATTTCTCTCCCCTTGCCGAATAATAAAGAGGATTGATCCCCGGCCTGTCACGCGCAAGGAAGAGCTCTCTCTTATCCCTATCATAGATACAGAATGCAAATTGACCGTTTAACTTCTGTAAAATATCTGTTCCGTACTCTTCATATCCATGGACGATGACCTCTGTATCGCTCTTTGACCTGAACTTATGTCCCTTGCTCTCAAGATCCTCACGGATAGCCTCGAAATTAAATATCTCTCCGTTGAATGTGATCCATACACTTCCATCCTCATTGCTCATCGGCTGGACGCCTTTCTTCGACAAGTCAATTATCGCAAGCCGCTTGTGACCAAGAGAGACGTACCTATCATTATAGATCCCATCTGCATCCGGCCCCCTATGCTTAAGGAGCTCAGCTATCTTTCTAGCAAGAACCTCATCTCCCCAGTTGAATCCGCATATACCGCACATCAGCCGATCACCTCTTCATAGAGCGCCATATGAGATCTATAATTTGCTTCGGCATTGCAACATCTTTCAATCAGGTCATGTGCTCCCTGTGCCATCTTCTTCCTTAGAGAAGTATCATCAATCAGTCTTATCATCGCATTCGCGAACGCTTTCTCATCTCCCGGCTTCACCAGAAGTCCGGTCTTTCCGTCCTTCACGAGCTCAGAAGATCCTCCGACATCAGTCGCCACAATCGTCTTCCTGCTTGAGAAAGCCTCGAATATTATCCTTGATAACGGTTCAGGCCAAAGGGACGGCGACACTACGAAGATACTTTGTGCGTACTCCTTTCTTATCTTTTCCCGTCTCAATGTACCCAGGAAATCGACATTTTTTTCGATCCCAAATCTTTTTGTCAATGTCACCAGTCTTGCCTTTGCACTTCCATCGCCTGCAATCCTTAGCTTTGCGTCAGGTTTCTTCTGCACGACACCCTTGAAAGAATTGAGGAGGAAATCGAATCCTTTAGTCCCCTTCAGCCCGCCTGCAGTGAATATATATTTTCCCTCTCCAGGAGTCCAATCCTCTTTTTGCACAAGGATCGTCCTGATTTTTTCTTTGTCTATACCTGATCTGATCACTTCCTTCTTAATAAAATCTGAGACAGCCACATATCTCTTCACACGTCTGAATGCATCTACAAGACGGTTCCTCTGCCAATAGAAAATCGGGAAAAAGATCGGCCATATCCATCCATTACCATATACATCTTCGAACGTCCTCTTCAAGCATCTATGATAATCTTTCTTGCTGCAGCGGTACTCGATGCGGTTATCCTCTAAACATGTCGAGAGATTACATGTGAACCGGTAGTCCCTAACAGTCATCACGACAGGGGATCTGATAGACTTAGCTGCCCTTAGCGCAGGGATCAGCAAGGAAGCATCCTGGACATGCACTACATCCGGACGCTCTTTCTTAAACAGGGTCTTCATTCGCCAGGTCATCAAGACATCGAATAACGGATTTCCTATAAGGAGTGCGATATTCGGGATGAACCTCAGAAAAGGGATGCTATACGCCTTGAATGGAAACTTACGGTCAATCTTCGATGTCACCACAAAGACATCATCGCCGTGGTCAGACAGGTTCTTCGCTAAGTGAAAAGCGGAAATCTCTCCTCCGGAAGTCTTTTGACCGAGGAAGGTAGAGCATATCGCAATCTTCATTTGCATCTCTCATAATAACGGAGCAGTTTCTTCCCTACTATTTCAGGGGCGTATCTTTTCCTGGCGACCGCTTTTCCCTCCTTACCCATATCATTCCGAAGCTTCTTCGACTTGATGAGCTTGGCAATCGCATCATGGAGCTCTTTTACGTCTCCAGGAGTCACGAGGATTCCGCAACCCTTAGCGATAGTATCTGAAATCCCTCCGATCTTAGAACCTATCACAGCTGTCCCGCTGGCCATGGCCTCGACAGATATCCTACCGAATGGTTCAGGCCAGACAGAAGGGAAGACGACGATGTCAGCCTTCTGATACAGCCCAGGGATCTTACTGTATGGGACTTGTCTGCATATCGACACTTTCGCTTTCTTAAGTGTCTTAGCCACTTTCTTCATCTCCTTACCAAGCGTGCCTTCTCCGAAAAATTCTGCATCACAAGCTATCCCGTCAAGAGCCTGTATCAAAGTCATCACACCTTTGTATGCAGTGAATGAACCTAGATATAGTATCTTCGGACGAGCATTATTGGGTTTTTTCAGGTCGAAATCATCCACCTCTATGATGTTCGGGATCACTTCTGCGCTCAGACCTAATGATTCAAGCCGCTCCTTGATGAACTTGCTTACCGCAATGATATTTGTGGAGCTCAGTGAGTCCCTCATCCTCCTGAAAAAATCATAAATATATCTCTCAGCTATCATGTTCTTCAAGTAGAACCGGTTCCTCATCTTACCTAACTCTTTCGATCTCCTGAAACATTTCGAAAAGACCGAGTAGTTGCAGTCTTTGGTGCATGTACTAATCCCTTTGTACAAAAGATCCCCCTTCGGACAGATCGAGAGATAACTTTCCACTGTCGTGAACACCTGCTTAAGAGTCTTGTTCTTGATGATCCTTGCACACCTTACACCTGACCCGATAAAGTGGATCACATCGAATCCCTCCTTCAGGACCATCCCTGGAATGACTTCATAGATACTCCTAGGATAGATTATGCTCCTCTTGAAATTATCCAGCAAATTATCGACGTTCTTTGCACTCCTCAACACCCTCCGGATGACTACTCCTTCATGGATCTCAGTCTTCTTCAGTCCCTTGAAGTACGATGTCGCGACATGGACCTCGTTTCCCAGACCGGAAAGAGTCTTTGCCATCAGATGTAGATTTATCTCCCCTCCTCCGAATATCTTAGGGTGGTAGTATTCTGCGATGAACAATATCTTCATTTTACTCTCATTTCTTTCCATTAAAAAATTCCATCAACTTGTTGATAGATTCCTCGACAGTCAGTTTTTCAGTATCAAGAACCAACTTTGGATCCTTAGGCTCATCAAATCTGTCAGAGACTCCGGTAAAATCTTTTATCTTGCCTTCCGCTGCTCTCTTGTAAATACCTCTATCATCCCTCTTCTTACAGGTATCAAGCGATGCCTTGACATATACTTCCACAAAATTCGACTCCTTAGAAAGATCTTCCCTTATCTCCTCACGCAAGGATTCATACGGTGTGATGAATGAAGCCAGTACTACCGCACCATTCCTTGCAAGAAGCTTGGCAAGATATGCGGCCCTCCTGATGTTCTTGTGTCTTCCTTCTTTGGAAAAATCCAGGTCTTCTGAGATGATCTCCCTTAACATATTACTGTCTAATCTTTCGGATAGGATAGCATTTTTCTTCAACTTATCCCCAAGAGCGTTTGCGATAGTCGATTTTCCTGAAAAAGGAAGCCCTGTAAACCAGATGATCGTCCCCTTTTTCGTAAGATATTCCTCAAGAACCTGCCATGATCCATCCGGCATCAGGTCTTTCCAGGATTCCTCACCTTTGTCAATCTTCTGCCGGATATCTGTAGCGGAAATACTCTTGATATCTTCATCCACCTCTATCTCATTGACCTGATATCCTACTCCTCTGCCATAATTGATGCTCTCCATATCATCGATGATCATGACCTTGCAATCCACACCCATCTTCTCCATGGACTGCTCAATCATCTTCTTACGAAGTTCAGCAGAATATATATCATACGAGGTATCTCTTACAAAGATAAGGAGAGGGACTCCTTCTTTGATCTTTTCCTTCATAATCGTCAAGTGCCCTTTATGGAAAGGACAGAATCTTCCTACAAATATCGCTCTTTTAGCCATATCATATCAACTCCTTCTCTTTTAGGTACGCCAACACTTTTTCCGCTGATTCAGCAGGTGTCTCCTTATCTGTCCGGATCATTATCTCCGGATCGACAGGCACCTCATAGGGATCCGATATCCCAGTAAAATTCTTGATCTTCCCTTCCCTTGCACTCTTGTAAAGACCCTTGACATCTCTTTTCTCACAGACATCAAGAGGCGCATTCACATAGACCTCAATAAAATTAGTAGTGATTCCCCTCACATGATCCCTCATCTTGATATAAGGAGAGATGAATGCAGTTATGACCCCCACACTATTCCTTGAAAGCAGACTTGCGACATAAGCTATCCTTCTTATGTTCTCATCCCTATCCTCTTTTGAGAATCCTAAATCCCTCGTCAGATTCTGACGGACCTCATCCCCATCTAGGATCTCAGTCTGGATACCCTTTTCAATAAGCCTCTCCTTGACGAGTTCTCCTACTGTAGACTTCCCAGACCCTGAAAGCCCTGTAAACCACAAAACGAAACCTTTCATGTTTGCCCCTCCTTTATCGATCGAATGATATCATCCTTGTTAGTGCCATTTGTCCCTATGAAACCGTCAGCCATCTTCAATGTAGTGAAATCGTATATAGGATCTTTCCCAGACATCCCGAAGACCTCGCCACCTGCCTCTTTCAGGATCACATGAGGAGCACAGCAGTCCCAGAGGCCCAGCTTCTGTGTCTGATAGATACAGATTTCAGCATCTCCCTTAGCTATCTCACCATACTTGACCCCTACACTACCAAGACCCTTGAATGTCTCTATACCCAGCCGCAGCGCAACATCCTTATCATTTTGCCTGAAATGATTCCTGCTTATGACCATGCGAAATCTTGAAGCATCATCGATAGCAGATACATTGATCTTACGGGGCTCTTTATCCTTCTCAACAATAAAACTTCCCTTGCCTGCTTCTGCATAGTAGAGAAGGTCTATCGCAGGAGCATAAACAATCCCCATGATCGGTTTTCCGTTTTCCAATAATCCCACCATAATAGAGAACTCTCCGGTCTTCTGTATGAAATCCATTGTTCCGTCAAGAGGATCGATCACCCACATCTTATCTCCTGATCCACTCACCCCATCCTCTTCTGAACATATCCCGAAACCGAATGATTTCAGGCCAGCAATCAGGATCTTTTCTGAAGCAAGATCGGCCTCTGTGACAGGGGACTTATCCTCTTTTTCCTTAACAGAGAAATCCTTCTCATAGATCTCCATGGTCCGCTTTCCAGCTTCCCTCACAATCCCAATAATTTCGTCAATCATATTTCACCTTAATACTTTCTTATCCTGTTCAATAAAAGTCTTATGCCAGATAGAGAAACTCATCAGGCTCCAGAGCTGTCGTGCATAAAATAAACTCGACTTTTTATAGTTTCTGAAAGCATTTTCTATGTAACGCTGCTTGAACAGCCCCATCAACTCATTTCTCTCCTGAGACAGCAATTGTTTGGCAACGTCCATCATCTCCCCTTTCATCCAGGTATCTATAGGAACAAAGAACCTTTCCTTCTTCGCCTCAAGGGTCTCCTTCGGCAGGAGATCAGCCATCGCCTTCCTGAGTATATATTTTTCAGTCATCCCATTTAGCTTGAGTCTTTGAGGGATCCTGAAGCTGTTCTCCACTACATTATGATCAAGGAACGGCACTCTCGCCTCGATCCCGAACGCCATCGTGTTCTTGTCGACTTTCATCAGCAGGTTCTCTGCCAGCAATGTCTTTGTCTCCAGATGCAGCAGACTGTTCAACAACTCTCTCTTTCCATGAAAGAAAGAGCCAAGCCTGCCATGGATATCTATATGACGTGCCCTTCTTTCAGCGAAATCAGTGAATAGTTCCTTCTTCTCATATTCATTAAAGATGGATACCAGGCTCAGGTACTGCTTCCCGTAATCATCGGTCCCTGCGAATTCCTGAAACCTGTCCAACCCTTTTTCTCCCAGAGCGCCCGCATATTTGAATACTGAATTCAGCATGTTCTCAGGCATAAGTCTTGCAGTTGAAGCGCCTGCTTTCCTAAGGATCCTCGGGAAAATCCTAGCATACTTCTGATGCAGAAGCATCATCTTGTACTGTGAATATCCTGCCAGCTGCTCATCTGCCCCCTCTCCGGTCAGGATGACAGTGCATTTCTTCTTCGCCTGCTCAGAGAGAAGATATGTAGGGATGCAGGTAGGATCAGACATAGGCTCATCAAGATGCCAGACGATCTTCGGAAGGGTCTTCACAGTATTTGGGTCAACTATTATCTCCTGATGATCAGTGCTGAAATGGTCAGCGATGAGCCTGGCTTTCCTCAACTCGTCCTCATGTTCATCCAGACCGAAACCCACAGAGAAAGTCTTGACCTCTTCATCCATAGCCTGGTCCATGAGGCCGACTACAGTACCTGAGTCAATCCCGCCTGACAGATACGCACCGATCGGTACATCGCTCATCAACCTCATATGCACGCTCTTCTCAAGAGATTTACGGAGAGTATCAGCATGGTGGCGTTCAGACATATCTGGTCCTGGGTCCATCGATACATCCCAATACTTGGTGACCTTTATCCCGTCCTTGTCTTTGACAAGGAAATGACCTGGCATGAGCTTCCTGATCCTATCGAACATGGTGTTCTCGATCGACACACATCTGAACGACAGAAAATCATGCAGTGCCCTGACGTCAACAGACCTCTTGATAGGGGATTCTAAGATCGCTTTTATCTCTGAAGCGAAAATGATCTCACCGTCTGTCCTGACATGGTAATAGATCGGTTTTATGCCGAGCCTATCTCTCGCGAGTACAAGCCTCTTCTTTACAGCATCCCAAATCGCAAGTCCAAAGAATCCGTTCAGCTTCGATAATATCCCAATACCATACTCCTCATATCCATGGACAATCACTTCTGTATCAGAATCGCTCGAGAAAACGTGACCTTTGTTTATCAGGTCCTTTCGTAATTCCTTGTAATTATATATCTCACCGTTGTACGACAGCCATACAGTCCCGTCCTCATTGGTCATAGGCTGTCTCCCTTTAGGAGACAAGTCTATGATCGAAAGCCTCTGATGCCCAAGAGAGATGTCTCCAAACGTGAACTTCCCGCTGTCATCAGGTCCCCTGTGAGCGAGCCTTGCCATCATACGTTTCAATAGCGACGCATCGTCCCAGGTAAATCCGCATATTCCGCACATGATTATTCCCTTATGGTGTATGGTTTCTGGTCTGATTTCATGTAATAAGTACGTATCAGGATCTCGAGAAGGAAACCGAATGTGATAAACAATGTCCCAGTTATCAGGAACAGGACCGCAAGCAGAAGCAGCGGTCCGACAGTCAGACGTTTCACTATGAATGCTTTTATGATCTGCTCAATAAGTATGATCCCTGAAAAAAAGTACTGTATCATCCCAAGGAGACCCAGGAAATGCAAAGGCTTAGTCGAATAACTTCCCCAAAAAGTCACATACATAAGATCGAGGAATCCGTTGATCAGCCTCCTCAAACCGTATTTTGTGTTTCCATGTCTTCTTGCGCGATGGTTAACCCTTATCTCCCCTACATTCGCACCCCTGAATGAACAGAGTGCAGGGATGAAACGGTGCATCTCTCCGTAGAGCTGGATCCCTTTCAATGATTCTGATTTATATGCCTTCAGAGAACAACCTGAATCATGTATGTTCACTCCGGTCAATTT
>JAUUYB010000136.1 GCA_030590605.1 Candidatus Woesearchaeota archaeon | reverse complement strand
CCAGGCAGCAGCAGGATTCTTCTCGTTCTTCGTCATCCTTTTCATGGGAGGTTGGACATGGGGGATGGAACTAGCATGGAACAATCCCCTTTATCTCCAGGCAGTCTCAGGATTCTTCGCATCTATCATCATATGTCAGATAGCTGACGTGATGATATGCAGGACAAGAAGAGAATCTGTATTCAAGAAAGGGATATTTTCGAACAGATTCATCAATCTAGGTATAATTTCAGAACTTTTATTGCTTGCCATAATCCTTTATGTGCCGTTCACACAGCCATTCTTCGGCACACATCCCCTCACTTTGTTCCAGCTCTCGCTCTCAGTACCGTTCATGCTGCTTATCTTCTTCGGAGATGAGTTAAGAAAGGTCTTTATCAGGAAGAACAATAAGTTCATCTCGCACTATCTCAGTTGGTGAAGCTTGTTCCTGAGGGCAATTTCTATCTGTTCCCTGAAATAATAAAGAACCCCTGAAATCGCCATGAATATCGAGAACAATATGATTGAGTATGTCGAATTTGAATGTGATACTCCTGCACCCACCATGTTCAGTATGATAAATCCGGGAAGGCGACCAAGGATAGCGATAAGGACCAATGTCTTCATGTCGATCCTTGTCAGACCTGCAATGAAGCACACTGCGTCGTCTGGAAGCGCCGGAAGGAGAAATATCAAGAAGAGAGCGACTCTTCCTTTCTTCAATATGAGAGCGTCGAACTTCTGGAGGTGGTGCTTTGACACCATCTTCTCGACGAATGGGCGGCCCAGCTTCCTGGATAGAAAGAAAACGATGTATGAGCCAATCGTGAGCCCGATCATGCTGTAGACAGTCCCGGGGATGACTCCATAAAGGAATCCTGAGACAAAACCTGCTACCTGGCCAGGAACAGGAGCCACCATGACCTGCAATGCGATGATGAGTATTAGAACTAATGGACCGATGGCGCCGAATCCTAGGACAACCGCCTTGAATCCCTCAATATCTGTAAATATACCCATAAGAGGTTTCCACAACAGGAAGCTGACTATAGAAACAAAAAATAAGAGAAAGATGAAGCGAAGACCTAACCTGTTCATTCCGATTCTTATCCCTATGGGTTATAAAAGGTTAGTGTTTTCAGATCTTGAACATGATCACTCCGGAACCTGTATGTTTCATCCCTGTGTTCGGATTCAGGTAAAGCATGCTGAAATCTCCGCTGAACATATCACCAGCTCCTGTAACAGGACAGGTGAAAGTCTGCGTCCGTCCATTTGCGATGGATATCGAAGATGGTGAGCATGCATGACCATTCAGCGAAAGCTCGAACTCCTGCAACTCATAACCTATTGCATTCTGCATTCGGATCTCGACAGAACCATCTGCATATGCGAAATCTAGACAGGCGAAGCCAGGCTGCATACTGCATCTTTCAGACAGAAATTTATCTGGAGATAATACTCCGAAATAAGCTAGAGATCCAACCATCATCAAAAATACGAGCACCAATCCCAACGAACCGATAACTATCGCTGCAATCGCCAATCCTTTACCCTTAAGATTAGGGTCCTTATTGATCTGCACCAATGCGATGATCCCAAGTATGAGTCCGATAGGACCTAAGAGGAACGATACAATCAAAGATATGATCGCAAGAACAGATGTCTGTTGTCCTCCTGCAGTTTGCTGAGGTTCTGAAGGAGTGGTCTGCTGTTCTGAAGTAGGAGCCGGCTGTGCGGCTGGTTCTGAAGGCGCGGCACCTGTTTGTGGTGATTGCGCGCTGTCTTGAGGATTAGTTTCTTCCATGGTAAATAAAATATTGAAAACTGACTATTTAAAGATTTCCCTGGTTCAGGGACACAACCATAACTTTCAATAACATGTTTCCATAGATTTATAAATCATCCACGCATTTTCCATAACATGAACTTCCAGACACTCCTTAAGGTTGAAGAGGCCCAGTTCTTCCTAGACTGTGCTTTCAAACACGCACGAGAAAGAGTAATCGACCAAAAGGAAAAGATAAGGACGAAAGCCAAACGGGATCCTGTCAAGAAGGCCAAGGCCACAGAACAGACCCGTATCCGCGCAGTCGAACGAGCGATCACGAGCAGGTTCGATAAGATCATCCAGAGCTTCCCCTCGATAGACAACCTTCCAGAATTCTATTATGAACTCATCAAGATAACTATAGACTACGCTTTACTGAAACGATCTCTGGGAGCAGTCAACTGGTCATCAAAGCGGACAACAGATATGGCAAGGTTCTATGAAGCCAAGGTCATGAAAAGCCATGATGAGGAAAGGGTCAAGCAAGCAAGCAAAGAGTTCTATGGAAGGGTCTCCTCGATCGTCAAGCAGATATCCAAGAACCTTCTTTTCCTTGAGGAAGCCAGGAAGACCATGAAACGGTTTCCGGCGGTCAAGACCTCCCTATACACTGTGGCACTATTCGGATTCCCAAACATAGGAAAGACAACACTCCTTGGAAAACTCACAGGATCAAAACCTGAAATCAAGAACTATGCATTCACGACAAAATCACTTAACATGGGATATTTCACAAAGAACGGGAAGAAGATCCAGGTCATAGACACCCCAGGAACACTCAACAGGTTCGACAAGATGAATTATATCGAACAGCAGGCACACCTAGCACTCAAGCACTGTGCAGACCTGATCGTCTATATCATCGACCTTACTGAGCCGTATCCATTGAAAGACCAGCAGAAACTTCGGAAACAACTAGTCGGTAAAGAAGTGATCGTATATCTCACCAAGAAAGACATCATCGACAAAAAGATCTTTGAAAGCTTCAAGAAGGACCATTATATAGATTCTCCTGAAGAGCTAAAAAAAGAGATCCTATCCCGTATCCCAGAAGACGGGAAAAAACCATCCCCTGACGAACCATGAAAAACCATCTCTATCTCCAGTTCGGGATCGTAATCCTTCTTGGGTATTTCTTCGATATCATCACTGCACTCATCATATCTGCATGCTCATTCATCCCATATATAGATCGACGCTTCGGAAAGGAATACTTCCATAATCTGATTTCTGTACTTATATTAGGAATCATCCTCTTCCCTTTGATCGGATGGATAGCATCATCCCTATCAGCTGTAAACATGCTCGGCAAAATCCTTTTCGATACTAAGGATAAAGGAGTCGTATTGTTCTACCCATTCTCAAAAAAGCGGAT
>JAUUYB010000025.1 GCA_030590605.1 Candidatus Woesearchaeota archaeon | reverse complement strand
TGAGACTGTCGGTATCCCTGCAGAGCTTGAGTATAAGTATGACGGATTCCGCATGCAGGTGCATAAGGACTTATCAGGCAGGATCACTATATTCACAAGACGTCTCGAAGATGTTACAGCCCAGTTCCCTGAAGTACGTGACAGGGTCGAGAAGAACGTCAACGGCTCATCATTCATCCTGGATTGTGAAGCAGTTGGATATTCCCCAAAGAATGGCAGTTATATGCCGTTCCAGCACATTTCCCAAAGGATCAGGAGAAAATATGATATCACAAGGTTAGCTAAAGAGTTGCCCATCGAGCTTAACATATTTGATTGCATCTCATTTGAGGGGACAAACCTCATCAAGGAACCTTTCTCCAAAAGAAGAGAAGTACTCGAAGGAGCAGTCGACGAAGAGCCATTGAAGATCTGCCTTGCCAAGAAGAAAATTGCCAGTACAGAAGCTGTTGTCCAGGAATTCTATGAGGAATCCTTAAAAAAAGGAAATGAGGGCATCATGGTGAAGAACCTGTCTGCACCTTACAAACCAGGATCGAGAGTCGGGTTCATGGTCAAGCTTAAGCCGGTTATGGAGACCCTCGAGCTTGTGATAACCGGTGCTGAATGGGGAGAAGGCAAACGTTCGTCCTGGCTCTCTAGTTTCACCCTCTCATGCATCGACGAGGAAGGACGATTCGTAGAGATAGGTAAGGTCGGGACCGGCATCAAGGAAAAAGGAGATGATGGAGTCACATTCAAGGAGATGACTGACCTCTTGACCCCCCTCATCCTGAAGGAATCAGGCAGATCTGTCGTCGTGAAACCGAAGATCATAATCGAAGTGAATTATGAGGAGATCCAGAAGTCTCCGACATACAGCTCAGGATACGCCTTAAGGTTCCCTAGAGTCGTCCGCGTGCGCGATGACCGCATGCCAGAGGATGCGAGCTCTCTGGACCTTGTCGAAGACCTGTTCTACAACCAGAAGAAATGATTATATATTTCTATATCAGTGATTCCCCAAGGCAACCACCGTGCCGCGGAGGCGAGGCAGGAATCCATTAGGGAACGAGTCTGAAGGACGAGTGACCATTCCTAGCCTCGCCAAAGGCATGCCTCAGGCAGGCCTGACCGCCGGCTGGGAGGTTGTTGCCGACAGGGGCCAGGACCATTATTCTTTTCAAATTTCTATCCTGCTTAACCAATTTTATAGTCGACAAACCACCATATTGTTCCAAAAATAGAACATTGTTCCAAAAATGAAAATATATTTATATGAGAAAATTTAAAGATTTGGAACATGGAGAATATCCATATCCTCGAAGAGCTTTTTGACCGCAAGAAGATCCGTATCCTTAAGCTGTTCTTGCGGGATAAGGAGAACGAATTCTACCTCAGGGAGATCTCCAGGCTCGCAAGAGTTCCGGTAGCTTCCACCCACAGGATCATAAAGAAATTGGTTTCATTGAGTATAATAAAAGAGATCAGGATCAAGCAGTTCAAGGTCTACATGATAGCCCAGAACAAGACTGTCGAATACCTTGACTCCATATTGAAGGAAGAGACAAGGATCATCGACCTTTTCATCGATGAGATCAAGCTTCTCCCAGGCATACAGATAGTGATCCAGCATGGTGAAGAGAAGAAAAACAAGGCAAATCTTCTCATAATGGGAAAAGATGTCAATCCGGATGAGATCAAGAGGATATGCGCTAAGATAAAGGATGACTATTCGTACTCGATACACACGCTCACCCTGACACAGGAACAGTTCCAGCAGATGAGCTCCATGGGCCTATACCCTGGCAAGAAGAAGGTATTGTTCAGCAGATAGGCGCGATAACAACACTATCTATTAGTTTGTCCCCAAGAAGTAGTAAATAAACGAAACATTTATATACTTGCTATGTCTAGGACATCAGTATAAGGAACAGGAGGATCATACTCATCCGAACCATCCCCCCTTATTGAAGCATTCTTCTTCCTGTTCCCTTTTTTTCTTGAAATCTACCCTAAAACAGCCTCTTAAAACGAAGTTCTCCTCCAAAAACCACCATATTTATAAAGGAAACCATAACTTCCATGCACATGAAAAGGATTATCCTGGATACATCCTTTCTCATGGTGCCATTCCAGTTCGGAGTCGATATCATCTCAGATATAAAGAGGGTAGCAGACTTCAGATACAAGCTCTTCATCGTCGACAAGACCCAAGATGAGCTTGAGCATATCATTGAAGTCCAAACAGGCAAGAATCGCGATGCAGCGAGGTTTGCTATGACTATCCTGAAGAAAGAGGACATAACCATACTTCCGACTGAAAACAAAACACATAAAAACGTGGACTCCTTGATAGTCGACCTTGTGGATGAAGATGATGACATTGTCGCCACCCAGGACAAGGAACTCAAGAGGAGATTACGTGAAAAACACGTCAGGATAATAGAATTACGGCAAAAGAGCCATTTGAAAATCGATTAGAGGGGAAAAATGTTTTACAAGACGAAGCTGAAAGATTATATCCGTGTTCCGCCTTCAAACTTTGGTATGGACGTCAAAGAAGCTGTGCTGACCAGGGTAAAGGAAAAATACGGCGGATATATCAACCAAGAGATCGGGATCATAATTGAAGTATCAAAGATCAACGAGATCGGGGAAGGGACTATTGTACCCGGAGACGGCGCATCCTATTACGAGACTGTCTTTGAGATCATGACTTTCAAACCTGAACTCCATGAGCTTACAATAGGTAAGATCAAAGACATTGCAGACTTCGGCGCATTCATAACGCTCGGACCTATCGAAGGGATGATACATATCTCCCAGACGATGGACGATTTCGTATCATTCTCTAAAGACAAGGCACTCCTAGGAAAAGAATCCAAGAGGGTCCTGAAAGTAGGAGATAAATGCAGGACAAGGATCATCGCAGTGTCATTCAAGGACATCACGAACCCTAAGATCGGGCTAACGATGAGACAGAAAGGTCTCGGCAAGGTCGAATGGATAGCTGAAGATGTCGCCCCGAAAGAGGCCAAGAAAGAGACCAAGAAATAGGTGGTAGAAGATGGCAAAGAAGAAAGTATGTAAGAAATGCCGGTTGTTCGTCGACGGAAACGAATGCCCTCTCTGCAAAGGAAACCAGTTTTCCACACTCTGGCAGGGAAGACTGAATGTACTCGATGCCAACAACTCATCCATCGCTAAAAAAGTCAATATCACAGCTAAAGGAGAATATTCCATCAAGGTAAGATAAAATGAAGACAGATATCATAGAGAAGAACAAGGTCCCGCTCTATGCGAGGACAGAAGTTATTGCGAGGATCACTTTCACCGGATCTACACCTGACAATGAGACAGTGAAACAAGCTCTCGCATCTAATATGAAAGTTGATAAATCACTCATCATCATAGGAAAGATATCCACTGATTATGGTTTCTCAGGAGCGAAAGTGACTGCTCTGGTCTACGACAATAAGGATTCTTTGGAGATATACGCACCGAAGATGGGCAAGAAAGCAAAAGAGAAGATAGCTAAAGCCAAAGAGAAAAAGAAGGCAGCAGCTGAAAAACCTAAAGAACCAAAAGCAGACGCCCCAGAAGAGAAACCAGCTGCAGAAGAAAAACCAGCCGAGAAAAAACCTGCAGAAGAGAAAACCGAAGAAAAAGCAGAAGAAAAACCCGCTGCAGAAGAAAAAGCAGAAGACCCTGCCAAAAAAGGTGAATAAGAATGGGAAAAAGTCCAAAACCTAAAGCTCATCCGTCAGAAGTCCATAAATGCTATGAAGGAGGCAAACAGAAGAACAAATTCTGCCCTAAGTGCGGAGCAGGCGTCTTCCTGGCCAAGCATAAGAACCGTGACTACTGTGGTAAGTGCCACTATACTGAATTCTCCACAAAAAAAGAGTGAGATTATAACAATCTAGGTCATATACATGGGTAGAGAGCACAAGGAAGACGATAAAAGGATTTTCGATATCATCTATGAAGATATGAAATCGCAGGGGATAAAGTTCCTCGACAACAATCGGGTTTTTCTCCATAAGAACGCTATCCAGGAAGCTCGTGCAAGAGGAGGTTTCACTATCGGACAACTGGTCCACCTCGCCTTCATGAACGACCAGTTGGCATTGACTTTCAATGATGTCACCGGAGCCCCATATCAGGCGCTCTCGTCAAGAAAAGAAGCTAACCTCTCAACTGTCCTGCATCCACAGATTAAACTGCCTCTTCCGATATTCTCATCTAACATGGAATGTGTCACTGGTTATGATCTTGCTATCATGCTCGCTTCTTTCGGAGGTATGGCGATAACCCATCAATTCGATAATGATCCCAGGGTCCAGGCAGGGATCATTGAGAGAGTGAAGAACACAGAAGTTGTCCCTCTGTCTATAGATGATATGACCTATACTCCTGCATTAGATACTCAGGGAAGATATCTTGTAGGCGGAGCGATCGGCGTAAGGAAAGGGTCTTTAGACCGTGCTCAGGCGCTTGCTGATTCAGGAGTCGATCTGTTTGTAGTCGATATAGCTCATGGTCATTCAGGTCATCTCGCAGACATTGTCTCATCTTTGACTGCAAAGTTCAGCATACCTGTAGCTGCTGGCAATGTAGTCACACCGAAAGGCGCGGATTATGTGTGCCAGGCTGGAGCTGATATCCTGAAAGTCGGTGTCGGACCAGGTGCTGCCTGCACGACGCGGAAGGTCACAGGATACGGAGTCCCCCAGGTTACATCGATCTATCAGACCGCTCTTATAGCGAAACATTATGGCAGGACCATCCTCGCAGATGGTGGGATAAAAGGTTCAGGAGACATCATCAAGGCATTAGGGACCGGTGCTCAGGCAGTCATGCTCGGAGGTATGTTCGCTCCGACTGACAGATCAAACAATTTTAAAGATAGGATAATTGAGACTGATGATAAAGGCACTCCACTGACGATTAAATATTTCGGAAGCGCATCCAGTGAAAGTAAGATGGAACAGGGACGAAGTGAGTACGACGCTCCTGAAGGAGAGACTATAGCGCTCCCTTATGCAGGTCCGACAAGGAAACTTCTGGCAGAACTTGACATGGGGCTGAGGTCTGGTATAAGCTATGCTGGATGTAATGGTGAATCCTGTGATTTAGGAGCTACAATCACAAGGCTTCAGAAAGACTCATTATGGGTTAGGCAGACTGCATCAGGCATCTATGAAGGACTGAAAAACTGAACAACTCAGACCGAAAACGATCTGTGGGATTAAAAATCTCGCACTGAATTGTAGCGTACTAACCCCACTAAAAAAATCCCGAGTGCGAGATTTTCAATAGTCAAATATATATAGTATAACCCTCATTAATTATTCTAAGGTGACTATATGACAAAGATCCTCATGATTATCGCGAAAGACGGATTCAGGGATGAAGAGTTCTTAGAGCCATATTCGATCTTCGAAGAGAAAGGATTCAAGATAACTGTCGCTTCGAAGACTGCAGGCCCGTGCAAAGGAAAACTCGGAGCTGACGCTGTAGCAGATATTGGGATATCAGAGGCAGTGGCACAGGACTATGATGCTGTCGTGTTCATAGGCGGTCCTGGTTCTGCTGATTTCTTTGAAGACAATACTGCACTTGATCTTGCATCTGCAGCATACAAGGCAGAGAAGATAATTGCCGCGATCTGTATCGCACCTACGATTCTCGCGAACGTAGGGATGCTGGAGAACAAGAAAGCTACTGCTTACCCTTCTGAAAAAGAACACCTTTTAGAGATGAAAGCTGAATATATCGATGATTATGTTGTCGTGGACGGAAATATTGTTACCGCAAATGGTCCTGCAGCAGCAAAGAAATTCGGAGAGACTATAGCTAATATGCTTAATCTTCATACTGACCTTTGACCTTATATTCTTCTGACGTCAGGATTTTCTGATAGATTTCCCTATAGCTTGTGCCTTTCTTCTTAGGCTGACGTCTCATCAGCTTGAATAATACAAGGACGAATAGCGTAACGAGTAAAAGTCCCAGATTCATGAGCATTTCCCGTTCCATAATTGTTAGAAAATCGTTGATTTATATAAATATTTCGTAGAGTTCTTCAAAAAAATGTATTTATGAAATTTTTACTTGACCTCAGATTTGATATCATCCATCACTGATTCAGCTTCTCCACACTCATATTCTCTTCCTGGCCAAAGCTCGAACCCGTCTCCTTTGAACCGAGGTACGATATGGAAATGGGCATGCATGACTACCTGACCTGCAGATGCATAATTGTTCATCTGGATGTTATAACCGTCTGCTTTGGTGGCCATCATCACTGCAACAGCTACTTTTTTCATATCTTTGACGACCAAAGAGAGTAGGTCATCAGGGATATCGGTTAGTGTCTCATAATGCTCTTTAGGTATGACCAGGACGTGACCTTTATTCACAGGACTTATGTCGAGGAACGCGAGGGTGTTCTCTGTCTCTAGGATCTTAGAAGAAGGGATATCTCCAGCGACAATCTTACAGAATATGCAATCAGTCATTTTAGTTGGGCCTGTAGTTCTGATAAGGTCTTGATCCTGTCTTCATAATCTCTCTTATCACGCCTGTCTACGAGAATAGCCCGGATTCCCGCGTTTTTGGCTGAGACTATGTCTGACTCCATCGAATCGCCGACCATGACGACCTCTTCAGCAGATAGGTCCATCTCTCCAAGGACCTTATCATATAGCCCTTGATCGATCTTAAGCTTCCCTTCTTGGTACGACAACGCGATACTAGGGAAATGCTCGTTGAACCCGAATTTCTCGATTAAAGGTTCTATTGAGAACGGATCAGTGTTCGAGATCAGACCCAGCTTATATTTTCCGCTCAATTGCTCGAGAACCTCCATGGTCTCAGGGAAAGGTTTTGCGAGAAGCCTGTTCTTATTCCACATACCGACCATCTTATCGATGACCCATGACGGAGGATTCACATCGAATTCCTTGCAGACTTCCTGGAATCCGGAAGTGAGAGATTCAAATTCCTGTGTCATGAATACTTTTTCGAACCTGACTATATAATCATGGAATTTCATATTACGTAATCTAAGAAAGTATCTCACCTGGCTGACAGGTGAAGGGTAGACTCCGTTTTCGACGAGCGTCCCCCAAAAATCAAATAATATACCTTTGATTGCCATTCCACATCCGTAGTGGACTGAGATTTAAAAGTTTTGTCATTTGGCGGCTATTATGAAATCCTCGCTACTATCGTCAGTCCGAGCTCCCACGCTAAACACATCAGAGCCGTCGCGAGGGGATGCTCCCTACGGGAACGCAGGCTTCTCGATTAAAGTAAAAGATAGCGAGGAAGATAGTAGCTTCCGAAGGGATTGGATTTCATAATAGCCCATTGGCTTAGTAGAAAACACCTTCCAATTCTATCAGTAATATTTAAATACGCCAGAAACAGGATTTACCTACGATGAGAAATTCGTGGCGGATACTCCGCATCTTACCTGTGGTAGCTCTAGTTCTGATTCCATTAGTTTTTGCAGGTCCGACTGACGCGATCGCCAATGTATTCCAATTGTTTTTCTCATGGATGCAGATTACAGCAGTCATGTTCGGTATCACTTTCATGTTCCTTATGGTCATGTTCTATGGCATTTTCGCTGCAGGCTTGACCAGGGTGACAGTTTTCCAGGAAGGAAGCAATATCTCCCGTCCTGGTAAGATGGTCGCACTATCGCTTTCTGTACTTTCGACAGTAGGTATCCTGTTCATCCTCGGAAATTCTCCAGGTGAATCGATGCGGCATGTGCTGAATGCAATGGGTTGGTTTGCAGCTGTCGCGTTCTCGCTCCTCATCTTCGGTATAAGTTATCTCAATTTCAAGCAGGATAAGAAGACTTGGCCGCTCGTCTTCCTGACAACAGGTCTTGGAATGGTGGTGTTCGGACTGCTTGTGGATACAGCCAGCTGGTTTTCCTTCGGCTGGACCTTCATCATCATCGGCGTCATATGGTTTCTCTTCGACAGACATACCACAAAAAATGCCGCTCCTGTTCCTCAAGGAGAGCAAGAAGTACAAGAACAGGAAGGTTCAAGTCGCAACTCCCATGAAGGGATGCCCGGGACCGTAGCACCTGATTCTCAGACAGGGACTATTTCTGGCAGGGTGATCGATGAGGTAGGGACCAGGAACAATGGAGTAGACTCAAATATGCCGGGGGATGAACTGGCTGACCCAAGTACGAACGGTGTCGTTCCGTTCCGGGGAGATGGATTAGTCAAGGTCATCAAGATACATAATGACAATGTGATCGCAAGCGCAAGGATTGACAGCCATGGCAGGTTCACGATCACAGATGTTCCACGCCAGATTCAACTTATCGTGTATGTAGACAATACCGCTGGAAGCCCGTCTAAATGGGTACATTATGGAAGCCAGTACAGTCGTCCGGGAGAAGCGCATGAGGACCCAAGATACTTGGACCTTGTCGCACATGCTACTGAAGAGAATGTGATTATCGTCGCTAATAGGAGCACTAAGAAGCGGGCGGCAAGAGCCCCTGAACCTATGCTTGCCCAGGTGACTCCATCATCCCAAGGGTATCCGTTCAAACCTGAGAACGTCCAGCTAGCAGACGAAGAGATTGATGACCATATAGCAACTAGCTTCCCCCTATACAGCTCAAAATCGCTCGATCCGAACAAAGAATATTATCCTGATCTCTCCAAGCTTTTTCTTCAGGTTGAAAACCAGGTGAATACTCATGCGTGCGCGGCATTCGCCGCAGCATCGATTTGGGAATATTATAACAATCTGCAGAGAGCCAAGCAGGATTACGTTTCAAGACTATCGAAGTTCTGCCTCTATTATTACTGCCAGACCGGTGAACGCTCGATGAAAACTAATATCTCCAGGGGAAAAGCAGTGAAGATCCTGAAAGATGAAGGGTGCACTCTGCAATCGACTTGGGAAGACAAGGCAGAAAACGTTGTCAGCATGCCTATAGGCACCCCTAATGATGATATCAGGCAGGATATGGGAAAGCACAAGATAAATGGGTTATACAGATTGGAAGAGCATAACTATATAGTTATCATAAGTGCTTTACAAGAAGGAATACCTGTCCTTTATGGGATGATGGTGGACCCTGACATGATAGACCTCACGGACAAGAATCCTTTGAATGCATATGATAACCCCCATGTGAGCGACCAGGCTGGCCCCCATGCTTTCGTCATTGTCGGCTACAACCCGAAGATCCAATTGGCAGACGGGACATCCAAACCTGCGTTCAGGATCAGGAATTCGTGGGGGCTCGGATGGGGGAACAACGGACATCTTTGGGTGACTGTCGAAACACTGCTTGCAAGGAGTGCAGAAGGGGTCTACCACGGCGACCCGCCTATCATAATAACTAAGAACATCACGAACAGGAGCGCGGGACCGGCAGTCGGCGACGGACTCGTAGCCCCTCATGTATCTGATAAGGATAAGAAACATATAATCAAGATCCTAGGCGCCCTGAAAGCGAATGAGCTTCCCCCGAATGAATCCTTGAAGTGGCGCGACAGGATGAAAGAATCCCAGGTCCGTGCTATCTTGAAGAACCTTATCCTTCTAAGACCATTCGATGATAGGCTGGGTCCAATGGGAGAGCAAGCGAAAAATGAAGGAGAGATCCTCATAACCTACATGCAGGATGTTGTGGATAAATACAAGAGAAAGGATGTAAAGGATCTTGCGCATGTACGGGATGAAGATGTGAACACATTGATAGAGGACCTGCTTCAGCTTTTCAGGGACTCACATATCCTGCCATATATCCGGACTGGAGACTGGGGTCTAAGGGCTGGAGATAAATCAATACGGCTGAAGACACGTCAAGCTCCAGAAGAAGAGGATTAGAGATATATAATCACAGGCACTATCAGGCACCCCAGATGATTGATTCTAGATAGGAAAGAATCCTCCAATGATTACTTTCTGATTATTTTTCATTTGATTATGAAAACTCCTGCTCTGGACAGCTTCATTATTATTGGATGCCCACCCACCACGCAAGATAATTTGGTTCATCAGCGATATCGTACCATATGCCGGTAACATTATTAGAATAGAAAAAGTTACTATCCGTTATTATGGTATGTAAATAATCCTGGAACTTGTCCTGTTCTATCCGGGAATTGTTCACGTATGTCTCAGTCAATAGATATTTTTTGCTGCTGCCCCCGATTATTCCCTGTTCCTTTCCGGTCTGGGCGCCGTATATCATGGACCCGTTCAAGAAAAGGATGTCTTCTTTCGTCACTATTTCGCTGTCCGCTAAAGCGATATCACAATGGGAAAAACCATCGTATGTACCATCTCTATTGTATATATTATCGTTTTGGACTGTGAAACATACCACTACAGGCATGGGATCGGCATTGTATTTGTCATGTTTTAGGTTATACCTGATCCGGTTCTCATATTCCTCATCCGGCATCTCTGCACCGATATAGATAGGGTACCAAGGGTATTCCTCACGGCAGATATCTTTCAGATAATTTATCTGGCTCTTTACAAGAAGAGCGTAATCATCGCAGTCCCCTTCGGTATTATTCACGAATGATTGTATAGACTGCAGTCTTTCATTGTTTCCTGTCACGACTAGGTCGGATTCATAGTCGATCTTGTTGGAATTTCGGTTCGCATGGTAGATTCCGTCGATTGAGATGTAGCAGCCTTCTTTAGGATCTTCGAACGCTTTCAAGGCCATGCCCTGTGTCAATTTCCAACTGATGCTTTTTTGGGTTGTAAGTTTACGCTGGCTCTCATTGACATTTGCATAGTTCGAATTCTCTATCAACCAATCAATTAAAATATTTTCTTTCCTAGGCGTTGTATCTATTTGTTTTATTGATTCACAGTTTTCCCCTTTTGTTTTCATTTCATCCGGACACCCACATTTAGAAGCTTTTTTGATTAGATTCCCCCCGGAACAAAAAAAGGGTTTGGTTTTTGAGCACTTGTAATATCCAGTACCATCAGTACACACGAAATC
>JAUUYB010000142.1 GCA_030590605.1 Candidatus Woesearchaeota archaeon | reverse complement strand
TGATCTGGGAGCATGAGATAGATAATGAGGCATTTCTGCTTGAGGAGAATGTGCTTGCTGGGACAGGAGGGGTCACATGTTCTGTCATGGAGAACCGCCTTGAGATATTGAATGAGGAGATTATCGAGGTAGGAAAGGATCTGACTAGTTATGGCGGGAAGAGCATTTTCAGAAAAAGTGAATTCGAGCTTCTAAGAAGAGAATATTTCCTTCTTCAGCTGAAATTCTACATGTTGACTCTTGAACTCAATGAAAAGTGCGGAAAGACATTTATCCCTATACTTTTCTTCTATGAGGCAGATGATACGATTTCTGAAAGGCAGGGGCTGATTCTGGAGGAGCTAAGCGATGCCTATGTGAAGGACGTGGTCATCACAGCTATAGATAAGGATTATGACAAGGAGCCGCTGATTCCGTATCTTGTTGAGAAATATAATGTGACTGAAGCTCCTTCTTTGGTGATAGATGGCAAGCTCACATTCGAACGTCTCGCCTACGGTGGTGAGGTGAATGCGACCATAATCAAGCTGATGAGGGTGGCAGACCCGAATGCCCTGGATTTCGATTTTGATTTTATCTTCGACGCTACAGGAAGGGATAAAGAAGAGTATGCAGATGTCCTCCGTGGGATGATTGAGTCAGAGCCCTCCGGATTCAACAAGGGGGAGTTCCTATATATGCTCGGAAGGATTGAGCAGAACGATACTTTGATCTGTAGTTCTCTTGCGCAGTATGATAATTATACTCCGGTGTCTAAAGAAGAGCAGGCGCTTATCTATGAGACATATGTGTCTGTTGGATGCGGTAGGAACAAGGCTGCTTTCCTTGAAGATGCCGCCCTTATATGGGATGGACTCGGTAACAGTTTCAGGGCTGAGGTGGACAGGAAGCTGGCAAATAAGGGAAGATTGGAGTTTGATGTAGTGCCAGTTGAGCTCGTGAGCAATGTTTCAGGTCATCATTCTATAGGTAAGGTTATCATTGGTAATTCAGGGTTCACTATAGATAGGAACGATCTGATCCTTAGTCAGTCAGATAGGGTAAATCGAGACTGGCTTTCATACCAGTTCGGGGAGTCACCTTTCTCAGAAGTTCTCCTGACAGTCTTCTCTGAGAGCCTGACATATCCGGAAGAGCATCTCCAAGAGGAGATCGGTTGGCATGAGGGAGGCAGGCTTGCTGAGATGGGGGCGTCAGGCATCCCAAGGATTGTCGCCTCAGGCACGATGGTAGTACGTGTTGATGGTACATGGTATGCACCAAATGAACTGGGGCAGCTGATGTTTGAGGTACCGATAGATAAGATTTCATATCCTACCACAAGGTTCCTTGCAGAGGACATCGCAGTGGTCATAGATACCCATGGTGTGAACATGTTGGTCGAACAGGCGATGAGGTTGAATGCTTCTGTGGTCATAGGTTGCTGTGACCATCCTGGAAAGATCGTGGCTGCAAAGTATCTGGCAGACCATGGGAAGAAAGTCATATGTTTTACCGATAAGTATCTTCCGATGATTCTTGGGTATGAAGGACAGGTTCTTGGTAATCCTCCATTTGTGAGGAACGGCAACAGGCTGACTTTTGGGAATAGGCCTATATCGATAGATATCGGAGATAAGATAATTGTCTCGAATGTCTCTGATCCTGCATTAGTGCAGAGCTATTATGACACCCCTTCAAGGTATTTCAGCGAGTTGTCTAAATTCGCAGAGATTGATGTTTTTTATTTCGATTTTTCTGATCTGAACCAGACATATGCTCTGGTAGAGACAGCAAGGATATTCAATTCATCTGTCATCGGAGTGAGAGTATTTTCCTACGATGATTATCTTGCAGTCGGAGAATGGCTTAGCGAGGACGTTTCTCATAACGCAGTCATGTTCCATTCATATTCTTATCCTTACGGATACCGTATCATGAATGAGTACCCTGACCAGACGACCTTCGATGATATCAATCCAAAGATAATATGAGAAAATACCGTGCGCTATGGATGATTCTCCTGATTGCAGCGGGAGTCAAGATATTCTTGATGCAGCGAAGCTTCTTTCCTTGGTGGGATTTCGGTGTATATCTGGGGATGGGAAAATTCATCTATTCTTTAGGAGCGGCCGGGCTATGGGAGCCGATCCGTCCGGTGCTGTGGCCGATGGTCATAGGTATGTTCTGGAAACTGGGTCTGGATCCGGTCGCTTGGACAAGGGGGTTGACGTTTCTGTTGTCGCTTGGTATAACCTCTCTTGTATTTCTTATCGCAGAACAGGCGTTCAACCGCCGGACAGCAGTGATCTCAGCTTTCCTGGTGACTTTTAGTTCGATATTCCTGTTCATGTCTACTAGATTATATGCCGGCATCCCTGCAATCTTTCTGGTACTGCTGGCGTTTTACTTGCTTCTGAAAGACAGACCATTTCTGGCAGGAGCAGTTCTTGGTCTTGCGACCTTGACAAGGTTCACTGCAGGCATTTTCTTCGTAATCTTTTTGCTGTACATCGGTAAGGTGGGAATCTTCCGCTCTAAAGTGGCGAGAAAAGATTTGATGTTTTATGGTCTTGGATTCTCTATCCCTCTCATCCCTTACCTCTTCACGAATTGGATGATGTATGGTTCAGCGTTCTTTCCGTTCATAGAGGCCCAGCGCGTGATATCCTCTGTGCTTAGTTGCAATGTCCTTAGGAAAGAAGGTCTCTTGTTTTTCCCTCTGATGTTGATCAAAGACAATCCGATTTTCCTTTTCGCACTTCCCGGGGCATATTTTATCTGGAAAGCATTGGACATCAGGAGATTGATGGTCGCAGTTGCGTTCATTTTACCTTTCCTTTATCATGTCCAGATGGGGTGTAGGATAGACAGGT
>JAUUYB010000036.1 GCA_030590605.1 Candidatus Woesearchaeota archaeon | reverse complement strand
AGCTACACTCGTCGCAGCGACGATCTCTCCATTCTCCTGGATCGCGAATAGTTTCTCTCCTGATGGAAAATCCTCTTTGAACTCATCCACCTGGCGGATCATGAAGAATCCTATGACTCCTGTGATGATGAGGAATATGATAGTGACCACAAGAAAGGCCTTGATTAGGCTCTTGACTATTTTCCAGGCTATGTACACACCGACTATGAACAAAATGATCATGATCCAGGACCACATAATTAACACCTCTACGCCACTGAGGTCGAAGTGATTAATAAAGTTATCCAAATATTATGAACACTTTTTTCCCCAAGGCACGGCGGATAGTCCTATTCAAGTTTAATGTTAAAGATTTTCTCCTCGGATAAGACACCTCGCAATTTAGAAAAATTTATAAACAATGATGATGAAAATAGTATCATCACCATAACAGGGTCAGGCATGGATAAAAAAGCTGAGATGGGTATAGGTACACTTATCATATTCATAGCTCTGCTTCTCGCAGTCGCAATTGCAGCTGGCGTGCTCATCCAGACTTCAGGATCTCTCCAGGAAGACGCGCTCACGACTGGATCCGAAGCCAAGAATCAGATCGCTACACACATCAGCGTGACTGAAGTGTTCGGAAGCGATGGTTCATCTGGAAACATTACCGATTTCGTAGTTACCACCAAACTCTCTCCAGGATCAGAAGATATAAAATTTGGCGACCTGCTTGTCTCTATCGGAAGCTATGACACCTCTTCCACGCTTTCTTACAGAGGAGTAAATGGGACTGATGAAAAAGGTGCCCAGGGATATGAGACTTATTACCCTCAAGAGATAGGGATGTTGAGTGTCTATGAGGACCCGATTTCCCAGAACGTCGCACAGGTCCCTGTCACACTGATTGTCGACCTGGACGAAGATGGACAGAATGATACTGTCGAAGTATGCAGGTACTTGACTAACTGTATCGGGTTCCTTCCTAACCAATCGCTTGACGGTCAGTATCTCGCATTCAATCTGAGTTCTGTCGGCATGATCTACGTCGCGATGCTGAAACCTGACGGCACTTGTTGCACTGATGTGAGATTCCTGGATCGGCCTTTCTACGGTGGTGAACTTGCTATCTCTGGATACGGCAGGACATACGGCACAGTGCTCCTGACCGGACTTTCTGATGGAAGCACCCAGGTACAGCCTGAAGACATCAATGTCTATAATGATAAACAGCTCCTTGATGACCTCGACGAAGACGGGTTGAATGACTATGTAACTTTCAACAGGAGCCACATCCTGTTCTTGCAGGGAGACAATGTGAACGCATCTGTCGCTCTCACGACTGCTCTCGACAATAAAGGGGCGGTCCAGACTGTAAACACTACAATCATAGACGAAGACGGAGAGGAATTGGGGTCTGTAGTATTGATAGGCACTACTTCCACTAGATGGATCGTAGATGATAACCTGACCTTTACGATCAACCCAAGACTTATAGGGACAGGTTATTTTTCAGTCGAATACCTGAAAGAGGCAGTGAACCATATTGACGGCAATCTCCAAAGAGGCGATGTCGCCAGGCTCTATTTCGAGACCGCAAAACAGATTGGCGAAGATGAAGAGATCTGGCTCAGGCTCATCCCAAAAGTCGGCGCACCATCTAACCTCATCTTGATCACACCTGATGTCATGGTCGAGAAGCGAGTATATCTTTTCCCTTGATTCTGAACTATTTTTTTTTAAATTAATCAATCACACTATCAAGAACTAACTAAAATTACCCAATCTTTTTCCTGGTCTTAATCAATAACACTAATGAGAAGACGAGCACCATCATCATGAACAGATTGATCAGCATCGACGAGAGCGAAAGATAGAACCTATACGTATCACTTTCACCGTTGATGACTCTTACAGGGATCAGCCTCGTGCCATGGAGATCGCACACAGTCTCATTTCCGTCAAGTACCCATGCATCAAGCCGGAACATAGTCGATCCAGGCAGGATGTCTTCTTTGATGATGTGATATCCCATGTCAGGTGCGTATGTCATCTCTTGTTCTTGTAGAGTGTTATTTGAGTCATCGATTGATGTCATCGAGATATGCGCATCAAGAGGGCATACAGAATTATCTACATTGGGAAGTTCCAGTGCATTATATGAACTGTATATGTTCGAGAAGATGGTCACTTGATCATCAGATTCGAATATCTGGGCATTGATTGACGACTTTATGAATATCTCACCGACATCAGCGATATCACTGAATATATATGAAAATATCTCATCGAGTTCGTCTTCGCTGGGGTCTGAATAATAATATCCTCCGCAATCCAAATGTTCCTTGGATATGGATGATATGCCGCGCAGGATATCTTCTGCCTCAGGATTCAATGCTACATCACTGCCGTAACCGATCGTGAATATGCACACCCCATTATCTACAAGACTCTCTGTCTCCTTCATGATAGAATCTGGGACTCCTTGGTCCCAGGGCAGTCCATCGCTGATGAATACCATGAAATCTTTTGGAAGCTCTTTGGTATGATCAAAGGAGCTGTCTCCTAAGAGACCATAAGCCTTACGGAATGCAGGGATATAATTAGTGGTCCCTCCGACCTCTATCGTATCAAGAGTATCCAGGACAGGCTGTTTCGATTGCGTGAACCTCTGCAGGAGATTTGCCTGCCCATTGAAGCTCATCACTCCCATGCTGAACCCTTGAGTCAGTCTTAGGACCATTGATCGGATCGCTGCAGTGGCATATCTGAGTTTCCCTTCATCATTCATGCTTGCGGAAGAGTCGATTGCAAAGAGCAGCCGTTTTGTCTCTGTCGGAAGTTCCCCTCCTCCCCGAGCAGGATCCTTGAAGATCTGTTTGATCTCATCACAGGTAAGCTTCCTGCATGAATCGTTTTCCTGAGGATAGATATTGAGGCGGGCAATCTGTTGGGAATCAAAGAATGAACAATCGCTCGAGTTTTCGAAACTGACACTGATCTCAGCATCGATCGTGTATGTCCCTTCCCATAGGCCCGTGACTTCTGAGATATACTGGCCCCCGATGTAATCCATCGAGGCATTTTCGACTATCTTATCATCGATATCCCTGATCACAAGATCCACCTTAGCATCGTCGACGCAGAGTATCTCTGATTCTGAGACCATGAATCCTGGCACGACCCTCATATTCTCCGATGAGAATAGTTGGAGTACGATAGGAAGGCTGAAATCCTCAGGATAATCCAGCTCGTCCTTGATGTTCTTGGTTATATGGAATGTATCTGTCTCTTTGACTATATCTTGGTAGATGGAATCGAATGTCGATAAGACCGTATCGACGTCTTTTGTCGTGTAGAACCCCTGCCCTTCTAAGATATTGGTCATCCTCTCAAGTATATCCTCATCTACTTCCCAACTGGGTGTATCGATGGAAGACTCGTTGATGTCACCCATTCGGATCGTATATATCCACACACCCATACTATCAAGCTCATTTGTGATATCTATGATATCAGACACATTATCTAATGGGACTCCGTCTGAGAGGAAGATTATGATATTATTCGCCGCAGGATCATCTAAGAGGGTGAAACGCTCACTGGCGAGCTCAAGCGCAGACACATATCTCGTGTATTCCCTTGGCACCAGATTCGAAAGAGAGTTGACGACAGCTGCTTTATCTGTAGAGAACTCATGGATTACGCTTGAAAGCGAGTTGAACTCGATGATGCCCACTCTGTCTTCAGGGTTCAATGACTCTATCATGGTCTTGGACGCTGTTACTGTCTTTTCGATCTTCTCACCGAGCATGGAAAAAGAAGTATCGATGATGATGAGCATATTGATACGTTCGACATTATGACCATTGCCTTCGCCAGGATCCTGGACTCCGAGATAGTCCTGAAATTGAGAGCAGGTCTTTTTCTTGCATATCTCTTTAAGCTTTTTTTCAGATAATGTAGTGTTCTCATAAGACGTAGATTCGCTTACGCATTCGAAAGTGAGTCCGATACATTTCTTTGTCTGACCGCCTGTTTCGAAAGAGAATCCCATGCAGCTGCATGATATGATCTCCTCTTCTCCGATGATAAATGCGGTTTTAGGAAAATTAAAATAGAGGACAAGAAGGACGATCAGAGCTATAAGGAGGCGTTTTTCCATTTCATTTCTTGCTGTCTTTTTTGAATTGCTGGAATTGGGTCTTTAGATGAAGAAGAAGATCTTTTAGGAAAGAGATGTTCTCTTCAAGTTGTTTTACCTTTTCTTCAAGGTGTTCCAATTCTTTATCTGAATTCATAGTGTTCTCCAAATCTTGGCCTCATCCACCTATTAGATGAATGGATAAAATTTTCTGTCTCTTTGACCATCCCGGAAAGCTCTTTCTCTAGAAGGATTATCTTCTTCTTAAGAAGGATTATACGTCGCTCTTTGTTTATCCCTTCACTAGGAGAATGAAACTGGAAGATGATAAAAAGTACGATCACTAACACCCCTGCTCCAAATAGGAGATATGCCCAACCGAAGGATTCTGCTGATTCCACTTCTTCGCTGATTATTGAAAATGTCGTGGAAGTAAGTCCTGTTTCAAGTTGTCTGTCATTATAAGACACTGTTGTTTGTATGGTAAAATTTCCGGGTATTGGATTAAGGAAATCGTGTCTGAGTGAGAGGTCATAACGTGAATAAGGCATGATCATGACCATTGACTTGTATTCTATCATATCTATAAGTTCAGTATCATTCCAGATCTCGATCTTAGGATATGCACGTGCGATCACATTCCCTCGGTTGTAGAGAGCGAGATCGATGATAAGAGATTCATCAGTCATTATATCTTCTGCAGTGACTGATTCGATTTCTAGGTCATGTTTGGCGACGCCTGGGACAGTGAAAGAGAAAGTTGATGATGTTCCCATATCTTTGTCTGTCACAGGTGTAAGGATAAGTGTATGTGTCTCTGGAGAGAGGTCTTGTGGAAACCGGAAGGTGAGTTCGACATTCTTCCTGGAATTTGGAGAAAGGTTGAACATTGCTGGCTCGAGTGTGACATACTCCATAAGATATGAAGAGTACGGATCGAATATCATCCTGATCTGTTCCGTCCTTGGACCATCATTCAATATGGTCAGGACCAGGGTCTGTTCCTTGTCATGATTATCGATTTCAGTAGAGGTTGGGAATGTAGTGAGTGCAGAAATCGGCATAGAAAAGA
Source organism: Candidatus Woesearchaeota archaeon (assembly GCA_030590605.1). Taxonomy (GTDB): domain Archaea; phylum Nanobdellota; class Nanobdellia; order Woesearchaeales; family JAUUYB01; genus JAUUYB01. The sequence continues at coordinate 3,750 of JAUUYB010000036.1, read as the reverse complement.
CTATTAGAAATAGGGCTAAGCTAATAATTCCTCTTCTTTTCATTTCAAACCACTGTTTCCCTATTCCAGAATAACTAAAATATGACTATAAAAACATTTATTACTACTCTTATATAGAGGTAAAAAGAAATTATTGATTCCTAAAGAGTATGATCGTGTAACAGATTCCGACTTATCTCTTCTTGTCTATCTTCTTCCGGTGCATATCACATAGACGATAAAGAGCTCCAGTAAGCGGATTTTTCCTTTTCACTTTGACGCCGCATGCTATGCATTGCCCATTCTTTCGTCTGCGGTTATAGAGTTGCAGTACCCGTTCGCATCCAGATTGTTTATACTTACTTACCTGTAACCTGAATCCTTTGTAAAGATAGCTTCCGATAGCTTCGTCAGATCCTTTCTCCAACGAACTAAGGACTTTTTTTAATGTGTCTTTTGTTGCTTTTTTTGTTTCCATAAATTCCACCCCTCTTTTGGATGTCTGCCAGAGACCTGATACCTCTGAACATCTGGAAGGAGAAAGAAGCCAATTAAAAATGTTTCTGTTTGCAATATAGTTGATACTATATTGTTTAACTTCAGATTAGGATACCACATATTTAGAATCATTTAAAAAAGAAAAAAAATCCCCCAGACGGGGGAAAGTTGCCTTCACTATGTTCGTGGGGGGTGATCAAAATGAAGGCAAGAAGTCACCACAAAGATATTGGTGAGTATGAAAAAGGGTTATTGCACCCGCAATAACCACTGATCACCTCTTCACTTGATGATTTCTATTCCCAGCTCTTCTCCCAATTGTTCAGATTCTGCGGAAGGTTTTGAATAATCTACCTTTCCGAGTATCCAAGGGCTTTTTACACCAGTGATAATCGTCATCACTGTCAGCCTGCCTTTCATCTCTTCAGCTACCCGCGCACCCCAGATGACGTTTGCGTCATCGTCGAGGCTCTCGGTGACAAGCTCTCCGATTCTGTTGATCTCATCAAGAGTCAAATCAGGTCCACCACAGATGTGGATGAGTGCGCCTGTAGCTCCCTGATAACTGATATCAAGAAGTGGGTTCGATAGCGCTCCCTTCACTGCTTCATCCACCCTATTATTCGTGTCAGATGCTCCGACTCCGATTGCTGCGACACCTCCATCAGACATGATTGCCTTCACGTCAGCATAATCGAGGTTGACGAGAGAAGGCACTGCGATGGTTTCAACTATTCCCTTGATCATGGTTGCGATAAGTTCGTTCGCTACAGCGAATGCCTGTTGGATCGGCAGATTCCCTGCAATATTCACGAGCCTATTATTGTCGATGACTATTACTGTATCAGCGACTTGCCTGAGTTGCTGCAGACCGAATTCTGCCTTGTCGACTCTTGCTCGTTCGATCTTGAACGGCATTGTGACAGTCCCGATGACTATTGAACTCATATCCTTAGCTACGCTTGCGACGATCGGAGCGGATCCTGTTCCTGTTCCACCGCCCATTCCTGCACATACAAAGACCATGTCTGCGTCCTTGAGACCTGTCTTGACCTCATTGATGGACTCCTGAGTTGCTTCAGCGCCTTTTTCAGGAAATCCGCCGCAGCCTAGTCCTTTGGTCACATCTTTTCCGAGAAGGAACTTCCTGTCGGCTTCAGTGATATTCAAGTGTTGCTGATCAGTGTTGCAAGCTATGATCTCTGCGCCTTTGACACCTTTCTTATAGAGCCAGCTGACCATGTTGTTACCAGCGCCACCGCATCCGATGACTTTGATGTTCGCTTGGCCTACTTCAATCCCTTGAAATTGCTGCTCTTCTGCTTGCTTCACCGCATTATCCACGATAAAATCCATACTCATATGTTTCACCCCGTCTTTGCTCCGTTTGTTTTCGATTCATCTTAAATCTATATACTCCAATATATTTATGGAAAAATATAAATTGTAAGCACGCAATCTTTATAAGTACGTACAGTTCATACTATCCCTAGAATTAACTTACCGCAAACTTGCGCCAACAAGTGTTTGTGGAACGCCAATGTGTTTTTTCGACCCGCCAAAGTCGAGAAACGAACTTTATTCGCCGAAACCAAACCGAAATTTTCGCCAAAAAATTTCTTATGATTTTCTGAATTTTCACTAAGCTTAGTTATATTTAAAGCTTTCTAAACAACAAAATATATTATTAAAAATATATATCAGAAACGATACTTTCAACTGGATTGGACCTACTTATTTTTTTTCTTGCGCTGAGTAAGCTTCTTCCCAGTGTCGATCAGCTTATCAAGCGCACTCGAACTCTTCTCAAGAGCCTCTTTACCGCTGGATATCGCTTTCCTTAATTTATGAGAAGGATACCCCATCATCTTGTTCATATCAGCTATACGACCGTGATAACTACTTACAAATGTGACTGTATACAGTGCTGTCCGACCAGGATCTTTCGTCTTTCCTTCAGGATAACCAAAACATAGGATTGCCTGAGGACGCCCGATTTCAGGGATCCCACACGTCCGTTTCACCATATCCTCATCGAAAGCCCCAACCCAACATCCCCCTATACCCTGTGCTTGAGCAGCAAGGAGCATATTCATGACTGCAGCAGCAGTATTTTGGACAGAATAGAGTCTCTCCCCGCGGATTCCATAAAACATCTCGACTTTCTTGGGTTCAGAACAGACCACTATATGCACAGGTGCTTTCTCCATCCAGCTCTGGCCAAGAGATGCCTCAGCAAGCGCTTTTCGTTGATTTCCGCTCGTGCAGACAATAAATTTCCAGCTCTGGAGATTCCCTGCAGAAGGAGCTGCTCTGCCTGCTTCAAGGATATAGCCTATCTTATCCCATTCTACTGGGACTTCAAGGAACTTGCGTACGCTTCGCCTTGTAAAGATACATTCAAAGACATCCATGCATCCTCTATGATTTTAAGAATATTTAAATATATTCATTTATCTTCATTAGATATGGAATACGCGACTCTCGTCTCTGTATACGACAGGATTGGTCAGACAGCCGGAAGGCTTGGGAAGACATCTATCCTCTCATCATTCCTAAAAAGTATCGACGACCAGGACATCGACGATGTCATCCTTCTGGTACAGGGCAGGATATTCCCTGCTTGGAGCAACCAAAAGATAGGAGTGTCATCAAGGCTTATACTGAAAGCCATCAGCATAGCTACCGGAAACACTATTCCCTCTATAGAGAAGAGATGGAAAGAATTAGGTGATCTAGGAGACGTCGCAGCAGACTTGATAAGGAACAAGACCCAGGCAACTCTCTTCAGGGAACCTCTCACCGTCGAAAAAGTCATAAAAAATATGAGGAAACTCGCAACTACAGAAGGTGCTGGTTCTGTTGACCTCAAGACCAAGTTCATCTCAGAGCTCTTATCCTCCGCAAGTGATAGGGAATCAGTCTACATAGTGAGGACTGTTCTCGAAGACCTCCGTGTAGGCGTCGCTGACGGAACCCTTAGAGACGCGATAACCTGGGCGAATTTCGAGAAGGATATGGCTTTCTCATATGAGGATGGAAAGACTATAGTCCAGGACAGAGAAGCCTATAACAATCATATTTCCATAGTACAGGATGCCTATGACCTATCTAACGATTTTACTGTCGTCGCAAGAAAAGCGAGGGAAGGAATCGTTGGACTCAGGTCCATATCCTTGCAGGAAGGTGTGCCTATAAAGGTCATGCTCGCCCAGAAAGCGAGCGGAGTGAAGGAGGCTCTTGAGACTGTCGGAGTCCCTGCAGAGCTTGAGT
>JAUUYB010000076.1 GCA_030590605.1 Candidatus Woesearchaeota archaeon | reverse complement strand
GTCATCGGATTCATCAAGGTCAATTTCATTACCACTGCAGCAATTGTCTTTTTCGCAGTCTTCATCTTCGGTGCATAATCCATCGCCGCAAGGATCATCCGGTCCTTTGAGTTCGATATCTAACTGCCGGAACAGGAGGTTATCGCGTTCAGTGCCGCTTAGATGGTCTGATAGTTCGTCATCTAGTGCGACATAGATATCCTCTGGGGGCTGCCAGGTGATTCCGATTCCGTGGAGCAATGCTTTTCCTTCAGATTGAGAAAGATAGACAGAAGCCCTTGCATCGATGGAGGTTCCCTGATATTCGATCTCCTCGTCGTCCGCTAATAGGATGGTATCTGATCCCAAGTAGAAAGAGACTAGGTCTCCACCCCCTGTTTCAGTGCCTTCATTTTCAAGGATGGTTTTGATTCCGACGCTGAGGCCGTCAGAGAATGAATAGGATTCCCCTTCAGTTATCTTTGACGAAGTTTCGCCATTGACCTTAAGAATTGCCTCTGAACCGCTGGAGATTGCGACTATCTCTAAGGTATACGAGTTCCCCTCAACAGTATATGATTTCTGTTCGTATTCCTGCATTGTATCCTGGACATTTCCTCCCATGAGGAGTATCATTCCAGAACTGTATTCTGTATCTATTATTGTATACTGGGTTCCGAAGAGTCTGATTTTCTTGTTATCTATATCGTCTAGATCACCATCTGAATCAATATCTGATTGTAATGGATCTGGGAAATCAAGACTAAAATCGATGAGGTCCTGACCTTCCGGGAAGTGGAGATAGACACCTATTCCTTCACTATAATCTCCATAGACCACACATGCAGATTCCCCAAGTCTCAATGTCTGCTGATATTCAAAGGTTCCATGCTCGTTTGCAATTGAACCTGATTCCAACTCATCTAGATCTTCTCTGGTTAAGTGTCCTAAGATTTCTTCCACTGGCTCACAGACAGGATCCTCTATTATTTGATATTGTACTTTAAGAAGGCTGGCATCGTCGTAAATCAACTCGATATTATCAGAAGCATTGACAAAGATAGCTAGCGATAGGAAAATGAGACATGAGATAATTACTGGATATATTTTTCCCCCCATTTTTACTATAAAATTCACTTTGAATATAAAAATTTATCCTAGTTAAATGAAATTTATTTGAAAAAAAGAGTCCCCGCTCCCAGATTTGAACTGGGAACCTTTCGGTCACGGCTGAGTGCATTTCATCCTTAGCTATCAGCAAAAGTCTTGCACTATCTACAGCCGAACGCTCTAGCCATTGAGCTAAGCGGGGTTGACTCTATCGTGTATTCAGAACCCGTTTATAAATGTTTTGGATGCAGCATAAAATAAAATGTACAGATGTAGACCATTTTGAACTCGTTTGAAGAATCGGAATACCCATGTAGATAATGTGGGTTGTATCAAGAGTTCAAAATGGGAAGCATTTTATTTTATAATAAATCTCGTCATCGATGACTTCTCCTTTAGAACGAGATTTATTATTCCAAAAATCCGGATTCAAGGTTATTAGCCAGTCCGATTAAAACCCCTACCTTTAGGTCGTGGGTTAGGACTCGCATTATTCAATCCGGATTTTTGTTATGCTGCATAGAAGGATTATTTCCGATTCTTATAAGCGGTATGGCAGGCTGTCTTCACCCAACATTTCTCGCATTGATCTATCTCTTCGTATTTCTGCCCGAAGCAGGGGTCATTGGAGAGTTTCATCATCTTCGTTTCCATGTTCTATGGTACACTGTAACTGTATAAAAACCTTTCCTATTGAAAATCTCTGTGCGAAATTTTCAATCCCTCGGACCGAAGGCAATCGGCCCGAGTTATCTCTTTGACATGAATACCTTGTTAGAATGTATTATCTTGGTCTTGTTCCCTGACTTGTAGGTGAGGGAGACTCTAGGAAGAGCGAATTTACCTATGATATTTAATTTGGAGTTTAACCTGTAAGTTATAATCCTTTCCTCAAATGGTTCAAGGTCATCGACTTTCCATTTTACGATAGTCCCTTTCTTCTCATGTTTCAGGATTTGGTATGGGTGCAATGTCCCGATCTCAAATTCTTTATCGAGCCTGAACATGTTCGGTACCTTATCCTTGATCCTCAATAGTGAGATTGATTTCGGGCTTCTGTTCTTGATATCTACCTGTACATTGATGCCTGCAATCCCCCCATGGCGTTGTGATGTGACTACCATGGTCTTGTTGATGAGTACAGGGCTTCTGAATGCGATGTAAAGCAGGAATAGTCCGAGGAGGATGAGTAAGGTGGTCACAAGAGGTCTGTAATTGACGTATTCGATTATGACGTCATCCTGACCGACAGGAATTGTTGTTGGCCAGAAATAATAAGATTTTCCTTCTATCTTCTTGAGTGCTGGATCCCGATCGAAATGGCTGAATGGTATCTTGAATATGTTTCGTCGAAGCTGGAGTTCGTAGGTCTGATCTGAATTTGCTGTATTTTTGAGAAGATATGTTATCTTTCTTTTGAGGAAGGATTTATCGACGATCTTCTCCTCTACTACTGTGCCATAAGAGATGATTTCATAGATGGTCGGGATGGAGTTGAACTCAAAGACACGTTCTTTTAGTTCGATCGAGAGAGTGAGTTTCACTCTATCTTCTCTTTGGGATTGTAGATCGGAAATCTTTGTAGAATATGTAAGTTCTTTCTTTTCAAGCGCAGCAAGTGTGGTTGTGTCCTGGATGACGAAGAGGTCGCTTTGGATAAATATATCCATAGATTCGATATCAAGAGGGTTCTGGTTCTCTAACAGGATCTTGACTTGGATCGGTTGGCGCGGATCGATTTGTTCTCCGATCTCTAATTCAGTCCTTATCGATGGAAGATAATTGCCTACGAATCCTCCTTCTCCTTTGACATAGAGGATCACGTTGTTAGTGATGACTTCTCCAGACTGGGTGTTTTTCAGGTATATCCTGACAGCATAAGCTCCAGGAAATATCCTGGCTTCGTTTTTTGGCTTTATCAGTATTGTGGTCTGTTTCTGTGTTGCTGGATAGACTTTTAGGTTCTTGTCTTCTGCAGGGCTGGTAGATAGAGACCACTCAACATCTGTATAGATAGAGAATGTTTCGATCCTGCTTGAAGAACTATAGATTGTTAGCGTGTACCTTGCGGATTCATTCGAGAAGATCTGGTTCTTTTCGGAAGTGATCCCTGTGTTGAAGACGCTCTCAGCTGCATGGACGGTAAAGACTCCAAAAAGGAAGAACATCATTAACAGGAGGAATACTCGCTTCATCTCAAACTCACCCGCTATTCCTGTCCAACCTCTATCTATTTAAATCTTTCGAGGAGCGGCGTTTCAGAAAATGTACAGAGGAAGACCACATTGGGCACGTTTTGAATGAGATATACTCACAGATTAAATACATAGATGATTTACAAGTGCCCAAAGTGGGAAGCATTTTCTGAAACGCCGCAGATTATTACAAAAATGTACAGAGGAAGACCACTTTGGGCACGTTTGGAATATGATAATGAATATCGCTCCATCTTTGTCAACAAGCCATAGATTAGTATACATTTTTCTCGTCTAGAAAACATAAAATATATAAAGGAACCAGGGGATTATGAAATATGGTTTTGGGGGGTAGTTTGAAAGAAAGGGTCTCTTTCTTTCATTTTTTTTCTAAAGGATTTAGACGGTCTGAGATATGTTCATAGGCTGTGGTGTCCTCATCATATAATGTCTCTATCCTCGCGAGTTCTCCATAGAGCTTCCTATGGCTTTTGACCATGCTGATGAGCCGTGAATTCAGGTATGATGCGGCATGTTGGATTGAGCTAGAAGAATATCCTCTTGAGTACATCCATTGAGAGAGCTTGAACGCTTGCCTGATTACCGCCCTCGCTTTCCTGACTGTTGTATACAGTTTTTCGATGCTGGTAGGGAGTTGCGAGACATTATCTGTAGCATCGCAAATCTTGACCATAAATGCGGCTAATGCATCTTCTTTTACTTCACCTAATCTTATTTTAGTGGCTTTGATCATACGTCCGAGATAGAGGTCCTCATAGATGGTCTTCTTTATCCTTGCCTCAAGAGGCGACTCATTCTCGCTTAGGAGAGTAGATGGAACGAGGGATAGTGCCCTTTGGTCTATTATATCATGGATATTTTGATAGACCTGCTCTCCGGTCTTGTAAGCGATCGTATGGATCTCCTCTGTTTCTTTTCGCGTTTCTGCAAGGATATCTATGGATTGGTCGAGCGTATCTCTGATGAAACAATACCCTTCAGTGTCAATATTGTCCAGTTTCAAGTTAGGGCTGCACTGATAATCAGGATGTGTCCAGAGTGAATTGAACATAGACTGGAACCAGACTAATCGATCGTTTATCGAATCAAAGCTCTTTTCGATCGCGTCTCTGTCGACCTGTTGTTCAAGTGTCGCTGCCAGTCCCTCTATGACCGGAAGGATAGATGATTTCTTCATCAGATCAAAAGGGATTACTTCATCTTTGTCAGAATTGATTTTCTTCATGATGCGTTTCCATACAGAACCATAATGGTTCGTGACTAGATGATGATCTGTCTGGATATCAGGATTACCTGGAAACCGGTTCTTGACGAAATGTTCCATGACGATGGCTCCGACTATACTCTTGACGATATCTTCTCCCCAGTCATGGGCTGTATATAGCACCTTCATATATGGACTAAGAGAGAAGTGAGATTCAGATCTTTTGTCTGGTCGCACTGCTCCTTCATACTTGTGCCTGAGAGAATATTTGTCATCCCTACGTTTCTTATCCTCGCTGTGTTCATAGAACGCATTGGACAGATAAAATGAGGTTAGTATGTCCTTAGAGATAGGATCCTCAGGAGAAATTCCATATCCTTTGAGGACTATTTCAGGGCTTGCAGTCTTGTGCTGTCTTATAGCCATGGAAACCGCGTCATCTTTGATCTGTTGTTTAAACAATTGTATCATGTATGAAGAAAGCGTTTATGATTGATATAGTTTACTATTAATAAGTGGTTTTAATGCAGATAGTCTCATTTGACAGTAAAACATCGATTGAAGAAGAGAAACGCTCTCCCGTTCATCATGTGGAACAGCTCTGCTTGTTCCTTGAACTTATCATAGGCTTCTTGGCCGAGATCTTTAGGGGCATTGTCAAGGTCTGTCTGTATCTTGTCTATCACATCCATGGGTATCACCTGGCTCATCTGTCTGAGTTGCAGGTATTTATACCCTGTCGCACTATGTCCTGTGGATTGATAGCTATTGTCGATGGACTTCTGCGTCCGAGTATAGGCCCATCGATGACCTCAAAGCCTGCAGACTTGAAGTTCTCCCTGACTTGCCTTGCATAGGAATAAGTAGAAAGCTTTGCTCCGGGTTTCATCTTCTGCCTTATATCCTGTAAGAAGCAGACATTCCACATCCATGGTTGTTTTGCAGGAGAGAATGGATCGAAGAAGACTGCGTCAGCATGTGATTGCTCTTTCCGTACCTGTATACGTGCGTCTCCGAAGTGCATTATGAGAGTATTTCCATCTTTAGAATACATTGATTCTCCGTTATCGAGAAAACCTTGGATGAATTCCTGTATCATACCGAACGAGCTGAAACCCGGATTGATATCTGCGATCTTCTTGAGGATCTCCCTATCGTTCTCAAAGCAGTGTATTGTCGCACTCTTCACTATATCAAGTGCTGCAGCAGAATTGTAGCCTAGACCGAAACAGATATCAAATATTATGGTGTCTTTTTTACCGGATATCCCTACAACCGCAGCATGTTTTTGCTGTG
>JAUUYB010000137.1 GCA_030590605.1 Candidatus Woesearchaeota archaeon | reverse complement strand
GTTCATGATGAATGAAAGGATTATTCCGACAGCCCCGAGAGTCGCGAAGACTATGGCCATCGGCCATGCCCCATAAGGCCCGATTAACCCGATGATGATTGCAAGCTGTGCTATGCATGGGATAGATATCGCCATGACTGTAGCTGCGATGAATCTCTCTTTTTTCGACTCCAGGTTCCTGATGGCAAGAGCTCCAGGAACATTGCAGCCTAGTCCAAGAAGCATAGGGATGATAGCGAATCCATGAAGTCCTATCCTGTGCATGATATTGTCTAGGAGAACTGCTAACCTTGGAAGGTATCCGAAATCTTCGAGAAATCCCAGTACAAAATAGAATGCGAATACATAAGGCAGAACCATGGCGATAGGTACATAGAGTCCTGTCGTAAGTATTCCAAGACTCTGCGTAAAATCGATCTGCCCCTCGATTATGCTGCCGATAAGCAGATCATTCAGTATCCCTTCTCCTAGTCTTGCGTGGATGGATTCAGCTATCGGCAGATAGAGATTGAAAAGCGGATCAAACACATGACTGATAAGGCTCTCGCCGATCCATCTTATGAATAAGAAGGATATGCCAAGGACCAGCGCTGCGATCGGGATGCCTGAGATCGGCCTGATACTGGCGTCCCCCAACCGTTCGAGAAGAGTATGGTCCCGGTGCCTTGTCTTTTGCACTGCTTTGATGATCTTTCCTATCGTCATCCATCTGGTTGACTCATCTAGCTTTTTCTGATCAGGCACAGGGGCAGAGGAGATGGAAGTGACAAGTCTTCTTATCCCTTCTCCTGTGACTGCAGTGACTGGGATTACAGGGACTCCAAGCTTTTTTTCGAGCCCATGAAGATCGATGTCGATTCCGGTATGTTTCGCCTCATCCCAAAAATTGAGGGCGACAATCATCGGTTTCCCTAGAGAAAGAAGTTCCAGCGTGAGTGAGAGATTCCGTTCAAGATTTGTTGCGTCTACGATGTTGATGATGACGTCTCCATCTTCAGCCATCTCGACCGCCACTTTCTCTGCTTTGGTATCAGATGTGAGAGTATAGGTTCCCGGCACATCCCTGATCTCTGCAAACCCTTTTCCGTGTTTTATATGTCCTTTACGGTATTCTACTGTAGTCCCGGGATAATTGGATATCATCACGTTCACGCCGGTCAACCGTGCGAAGAGCGTACTCTTTCCGACGTTCGGGTTCCCCATAAGAATTATTTTCATTTGTCTACGATCACCTTGAGAGCCATGCCCCTGCCGAGAGCCAGTACCATGTGCCCTATCCTTATTACGATCGGACCTCTCAGAGGATGCCGTGACACTACCTTTATGCGTTTACCATCATTAAGGCCAAGAGAATGCATTTTCCGAGAGACTCCCTCGCCTCCCTCAAATCCAGATATTGTTCCGGAATCTCCTTCATTCAGTTTCGCTAGTCGTGTCTTCATCTGGTACCAAAAGTTAGTCTTATCTAACTTATATTTAAAGGTTTGGGAGATGAATACAGGATAATGATACACAATCTAGAATTTACTGATCTTTAATTTCCCTTTTTCAAGAGATAATGACACTTCTTCGTTTTCAGTGAACTTAGTGATTTTAGTTACGATCTCCGGAAGAAGTATCCTCTCTCCTCTGAAATCTAATGGAGATATTATCTCGTGCTTGTCCTGGTCCATCTCCTGGATTATCTCTGTCGATGATTCTGCCCCTTCATTCGCACGTTCATCAGTTTTCTTGAAAAGGTATTTTGCGATCTTGTCAGCGACATCGATCGATGTCACATCTGTGATCCCCTGAAGCCCTGGAGAGAGATTGATCTCTATTACGACAGCACCTTTGAGTCCTTCAAGAAGATCGACTGCACAGATCTCCGCGCCTATCGCCTTTGCTGCATCGATAGCTATCCTTTTCGTATGAGAATCCAGAAGGCAGGCCTCTCCTTTTCCGCCTGCATGGATGTTTGCCCGCTTCTCTCGTTCGACTGCTTTTCGTTTCATAGAAGCGACCACTTTATCGCCTATGACTATAGCCCGGGTATCTACCCCATCTGTGTCGACGTATTCCTGGATCAGGAATGGCTGTCTGAGGGTTTCGAGCGCGTCAAGCAGTGACGAGGCTGCAGCATATGAATCAGCGAACATGACTCCCTTCCCTTGGGTTCCTGATGGCAGTTTCATGACTATAGGATAATTGATCTTATCGAGGATCTTCCTGCCTGTCTGGGTCGAGGGCACCAGATATGTAGTAGGCATAGGGATCTTCTTTGGATGCAGCTTGATATGGGTGAGGAGCTTGTCATGACCTATCGTATATGCAGAGGGTGTGAGCGGATTATAGCATCTGCCTTCGTAATATGTGCTGATTGCTCTGAGGAGGTCTACATACCGGAATGATCCTTTGACATGGATGCAGTCATACTCCTCGACAGGTTTCCCTTCATAGAGTATCTCTGCCCCTTTTGTCGAGAGCGAGACCTCGACTTTCCTGATGTCGAGATGATCCACGACTTCAAAATATATCTTCATGGCATCAGCTATCCAAAGCGAACTCTTGCTCTGCTGGCTGAACAATACTGCACGATATTTCTTTGTCATTATTTCTTCCTCGATGGATCGATGATGAACCGTCCTGGCTTCAGGATATTTTGGCCAATCAATACTTTATATCTAAGGTGGTCTCTGTTGGCGACAGTGAATTCGACATAGAAAGTCTTGCCTAATACCTCGACCTTGACTTTCATGAGCGGCCTGACTGACTGACCATTCGTGGACTTGACGAGCTTTTTTCCGTAGACTGGACCAAGTTTAAGTTCCTTGACTATATCCCTATGGATAGCTGACTTGGTCGCTCCCGAATCGATCCGGGCCACAATCTCTTTTTTTGTCCCATTGTTGCCGATGACGACAACTTTTTCTGTGAGCCCTAAGACCGGACGCTTGTTGTAATCCATCAGATTCCCGGCTTGGATTGACGTATTTAAAGGTTTTGGTGCTCATAGGCTATTTTGAAATCATCGCTACTATCGTCAGTCCGAGCTTCCACGCTAAACACATTGGGGCCGTTGTTAGGGGGGCCAAGAAAACCCTCTGGTTTTCTGGCACAAATGAGC
>JAUUYB010000122.1 GCA_030590605.1 Candidatus Woesearchaeota archaeon | reverse complement strand
CTCGCTCTTCGATCCGGAAAACATAGATATCACCAGAGAATTCAGATTCCCATATAATTACATAACTTATACGATGAAAATGCCAGGAGAAGAAGTACCTGAAACAGTTGCAGTCGATCTCTCCATGGATAAATACATCATAGACGGGGCGGAGATATTCAGCGATGCAGATAAGGCAGAACTCATCCTGTCCATCAACAATGTATATTCTTCTACTGGAACAGAAGTCATAGTCATGACCAGGGAGAACACCAGTATGGTAGAATATTTCTCATATTGGACAGAACTCCATAGCAATTTCGAGTTCGAGTCTGCAAGCAAAAAATATTATACGATATTCTATTCCCCTGACTCATATTGTGATATCGATAAGTCATATATGGTCACCTTCAGCAGTGCAGATGCCGCGGTCGCCATAGAGGATGAATTCGGGGAAACATGTCACGAAGATCCAACAGCGAAGATCAAGGGGATAGTCACACAGCTAGATACACTCATAAGCTCAGATGAAGATCTCGCGAATGCCCTCGGGCAGATGATGTCCATCGGATACACAGTCGAGATATTCGGGAAAGTAGTCGAGACAAACGGCAGGGAGATCGATTCCAAGACAGTCAAGTTCGATATCGGACTAGATGCTGCCGGAGAAGAATATACTGTCACATTCAGGGATTTCTTCCTGGCATCTTTCCTCGGAGACCTCTGGTGGGCGTACATACTCGGAGTGTTGATGATCGGTCTGGGACTCGGTGCCGGAGTGATACATTCCAGTATAAAAAAGAAACATCAAGGGGAACCTCTTGCACCTCCAATAAATGCGAACCCTAAACTTCTCGATTATATCAGCAAATCACGTTCTAAAGGAATAAATGATCCTCAGATCAGAGATACTCTGATACATGCAGGATGGCCTGAATCAGAAGTAGACCGCGCACTTTCTGCTGCTTAATATCTCCTGGCTACCTGACCGACCATCTTGACTCGGTCAATATATCTGGGATTCGAAGGAGGAGTCGAGCCGTAGTGGATCTCCAGGATCGCCTTTACATCTGATCTTGTCAAGGGAGTGTCCAAGTCCTTCATCTGAGGGATGACAAGGCAATTTATCGCGTTATGCACTACTGTCATCTTTGCGTGATATGGATTCAGGATGAGCCCTGCTCTTACTCCAGGGAATCTTGAGACAGTCTCAATCATGCCCTGGCCTGTGGTACAGCTCACTATTCCCTTGTCATATCTTTTCTTAGACAGGAGGCGTGCGACTTTAGCTGCATATAGCGGAAAATCAGCTGATTTCAGCGGTGGAGGACCCATATCTATGTAGGCCTTGCCCATCTCGAGAATCACCTCTCCGATGTCCTTCTTGACCTGCATCGCACTATGATCGGATGCAATAGGTACGATATCATTTACTTTCTTACCAGGATAGACTGTCTTCATCTGCTGGACTGCAAGATCCGGGTCGATCCCTGCCTGGTATATACCAGTACCTGAGACCAGGATGTCTACACCTGCAGTGATGAGGTCTTGTGAGTTCTCTACCTTTATGCCTCCGTCCATCTCGATAAGGAACTGAAGATCATGAACTGTACGGAAATCTTTTAGTCCACTCACTTTCCTGATAGATTCCTCCATCTGGATCTTCTGCCCGCCTTTTCCAGGAACAACAGACATCACAAGGACATAGTCGAGGTCAGGCAAGAGCGGCTTGATATCCTCTACTTCAGTCCCAGGATTGAAAGCGATCCCTGCTCTTGGAGACTGGCCGCGGTAATTGGTCCCCCCTTTGATCAACGAGATGAGCTTTCTCGCTTCCTCAACAGGGCTTTCCTTATCCATGGCCTCGATGTGGAAAGAGAGATAATCAGAATGAGGTATGAACTTCGGGATGACTGAAGCAGGGTCATCTACCATGAGATGGGTGTCTACCAGCTGGCCTTTCAGGATGATCCTTCCGGGATGGTCTTTTAGGGAATCGTTTAACTTGTTTTGGACTTCCTTTATGATCTCAGGGTCCTTGAAGACAGTATCATCCTCTACCAGATCTCCTTTTATCATCACATCGATGTGCCAGAAATCAGTTGATGGAGTCGCAACGACAGCCTCAAAAAGACCGTTTGTAGAATCATCCTTCACTCCCAACCATGAATTCGCAGTATATGCCATAATTTCACCCGGAACACTGGTTTTTTGGGAGGTATATATTCTTTTTGGAGATTGAGGAGTCAAGAGTGTCCGTTACACTTTTATATCATGAAGTATTTTTGAATCGTATTATCGTGATTTGCGATACAAGGAGTTGATAATATGCCTGTAGAAAAAGGAAACTATATACAAGTGGAATACACCGGATCACTAGAAGACGGAACTGTTTTCGATAGCTCAGAGAAGCACGGGAAACCGCTCGAGTTCGCCGCTGGAGAAAAGAAAGTCATCAAAGGATTCGATGAAGCAGTACTAGGTATGGAAAAAGACGAAGAAAAAGAGATAACGCTCAAGCCTGAACAGGCATACGGCATGCCTAACCCGGAACTCATCAAGAAGTTCCCGAAAGAGAAGATACCAGATGGGCAGGAAGTCAAGGAAGGTATGGTAATCGGAATCGGCCTCCCAGATGGAGGGATGGCACCAGCCACTATCACCAAGATCGAGGAAGATCATCTATTGATCGACTTGAATCCTCCGCTTGCCGGAAAGACCCTTAAGTTCAAGATCAAGATTGTCGGAATCGGAGATGCACCTGTGGAAAAGCCTGCAGCAGAAAAGCCAAAAACAGAGGAAAAGAAAGCTCCTGATGAGAAACCGGCTGAAGCACCTGTTGAGAAAAAGGATGAAGAGAAATCACCTGCAGAAGATCCTGAGAAAAAGGCTGAATAAGCCTACTTTTTTTCTTTTAATTACTAGAGTCGTTGGATCATCTTGATTATGAAACCGTCATCCTTTCTGGTGATCCTAAGATGCTCAAACCCTTTCGTGTCTTCATAGATCCGTTCGAGTTCAGGGTCATCTACAGGTCCGGATTCCCAGACTTCTATCTTTTTTTCTGTCAGAAGAAGCGAAATCGCATGGCTGATGTATCCTTTGAACTTCAGATAGGTCTCATGGGTCGACTGGACTGTGAACTTCTTGTCATCAAGCTCTCCCTGGATAGCTGCCACGAGATAATTGTTGTCGAACACAAGCAGATAGGGAGAATCGTCTTCGGACATGACCATCTCTCCATCAACTTCCTGCATAGTCCTTATCTTGGGATGGTATTCAACGTGAAAGGTCCGGTCTTCCAATGTGAACTCAGGGCCTTCAGTGATGCCGAACTCTTTTTCGATTAGGTCAGTCATCTCCTGGTCATCCTTATGGATAGCAGAAAGCAATAGCTCGAGCCTACGATGAACCTCGTCCACGTGCTCCTTGTGATGATCCTCGAGGGAGGCGTAGTCCTCCTTGATCTCTTCGATATCCTTCTTGAACTCCTCAAGCAGTATGATGAGCCTCTCAGCATCTTCACTGCTCTTATCTTCCTTGAAGATGATCCTCTTATCACGTACGAAATGAAGCAGGATGTGTAGGATCTCTTTCTCGACGCCAGAAAGGTATACCTCTTCATCTGCCCACTGGTCCCAGTGTTCGCCCAGTTTGATCTCTTCTTTCGTAAGCTTTCTTATCAGGTCGACTAATTCCTGTCTCTTGTCTTTTAGGAGGAACATGTCGATATCTTAGGGTAAAGGGTATAAAAATT
>JAUUYB010000095.1 GCA_030590605.1 Candidatus Woesearchaeota archaeon | reverse complement strand
CGGGAAATGAAGATTATGAAATTTGGTGATTAAGAGATGGCAGAATATAGTCCCAGAATCGAGAAATATCTGAACTCTATTGACAAAGAGATTGAGAAAGCCTACAAGGCGGCCGAAGCTGCACGGAAGAAAGGGTTTGATCCTGTAGAGAAGGTTGAGATACCTTCAGTCAAGAATATGGCTGAACGTGTAGAAGGATTGGTCTCTGTTGTAGCGCCCCAGATTATTGGTTCAGGGATTTCGAAACGGATCAGTCAGCTTGAGAAAGAGTACAGTTCTTTAGATTGGCGTGTTTCACTTATAATTGCACTTGAGATTGCACAGGGAAAATTCTGCAAGTTCAAGGATAAGATGGAAGCGATAGAGGTTGGGATAAGGGTTGGGTTCGCATATCACACTATGGGAACAGTATCTTCTCCATTAGAGGGGATGGTTAAGCTCAAGGTCAAGCAACGCGCAGACGGCAAGGAGTATATAGCGATATCTTTTGCGGGGCCTATCCGTAGCGCAGGAGGGACTGGTGCTTCGGTTTGTGTAATTATCGTAGATTATGTAGTGAGGAATTTGGGGTATTCTCAGTATGATCCGGAAGAGATTGAGCTAAAGAGGTTTTCTACAGAGCTTTATGATTATCATGATAGGATTACGAATCTGCAGTATCTGCCGAGCGTAGAAGAGATTGAGTTTATGGTGAAGAACCTGCCTGTAGAAGTGGATGGAGAACCCTCAGAGAAAATAGAGGTTTCTAACTATAAGGATATAAAACGCATTGAGACAAATACGATCCGTAACGGGGTTTGCCTCGTCATTGGGGAGGGATTGTGTCAGAAGTCAGAGAAGCTTTGGAAACAGCTCTCTAAATGGGGGAGGGATTTCGGTCTTGATCATTGGAGTTTTTTGAAGGACTTCACAGAGCTTAAGAAGAAGATCAAGGCAAAAGGTAAGGTGGCTAAAGATACATCTGAAACCCATATCACTCCAGATTATACATTCATCAAGGATCTTGTCGCAGGAAGGCCGGTGATAACCCATCCGATGAAGAATGGGGGGTTTAGGTTGAGGTACGGACGGTCTAGGACCTCTGGGTTTTCATCATATTCTATTAATCCTGTTTCAATGTTGATTCTTAACAGGTATCTCGCGACAGGGACACAGCTAAAGAATGAACGCCCTGGAAAAGGGACGACTCTGACTCCTTGTGATACTATTGAAGGTCCGATTGTCAAGCTTAAATCAGGAGATGTCTTGCGTCTTGAGCAGCCGTCTGAAGTGAAACCTATCCTGAACCAGATATCTGAGATATTATACCTTGGGGATATTCTGATAAATTATGGTGATTTCTTGAACCGGGCGCATACACTTATCCCCCCGGGATATTGTGAAGAATGGTGGATTCAGGAGCTCGAAAAAGCGGCAGTTGATAGGTTTGGGTCGATAGATGTTGACAAGATCAGTGATTTCAGTGATGTTGATATTAAGGATCTGAATCGGGTGTTGTCTGATCCTTTACACAACCGTTTGTCTGGAGATCAGGCGATCATGCTATCGAAGAAGATGGGCGTGCCCCTTCATCCATATTTCACTCCGCATATATTAAGTATATCAAAAGAAGAATTCGAAAAGTTCATTATTTGGGTGGGAAAAGCCAATCCTGTTACTGAAGACGGGAAGTTGTTGAAGATTGTCCTTCCGTTCCAAGAAGAGAAGAGGTCGCTCGAGTTATTGGGTATCCCTCACCAGGTCGCGAACAATGAATTCGTTGTGATTTATCGTGGATACGCCCATATTGTGAATGAGTTATTCGTGAAGCATAATGCGGCGTTGTTAGAGAAAAGAGAAAATGACACTCTACAGGCGATAAAGAATATAACTGGTGTTAGTTTAAGAGATAAGAATGGAATTTTCATAGGATCCAGGATGGGGCGGCCAGAAAAAGCGAAGATGAGAAAGCTTTCAGGAAGCCCGCATGTTTTATTTCCAGTGGGGGAAGAAGGGGGAAGGCTTAGGTCTTTCCAGGCTGCAAAGGAAGCAGGAAAGGTTACTGGGGATTTTCCATTCTATAGGTGTAGCAAATGCGGCAAGGAAAGTGTGCATAGTGTTTGTTGTGGGAAAAGATCGAAGAAACTTCATTATTGCAAGATATGCGGACCGATGCTTGAAGATAGCTGCAGTAAGCATCCGGAAGCAAGGATGTTCCAGTATAAGACTACCTCAATAAATATCGGGGAATATTATGATAGCTGCATGAAGATGTTGGGTATGGCTGTTTCTCCTGATCTTGTCAAGGGGGTGAGGGGGACATCCAACAAGAATCACGTACCTGAGCACCTCTCAAAAGGGATATTACGTGCAAAACATAATATTTATGTCAATAAGGACGGAACTGTGAGATATGATATGACCCAGCTGCCGATAACACATTTCAAACCAAAAGAGGTAGGCACGTCTATAGGGCGCCTAAGGGAATTGGGGTATGAGATTGATATACATGGTCGGCAGCTTGAGGATGTTTCTCAGATTCTTGAGTTGTTTCCTCAGGATCTGATCCTTCCTGCGTGTGAAGAAAACAAAGCAGATGAACATGGTGATGAAACGATGTTCCATGTTGCGCAATTCGTAGATGAACTTCTTGGATCTGTCTATGGTGAGAAGCCGTATTATGGGTTGAAGAATAAGTCTGAGACTGTAGGTCATCTTGTGTTAGGCCTGGCCCCTCACACCTCTGCCGCGATAGTTGGGCGTATCATAGGGTTTTCTAAGACCCAAGGGATGTTTGCACATCCTCTTTATCATGCTGCCACAAGGAGAGACTGCGACGGGGATGAGGCGTGTGTCATCCTGCTCATGGATGCGCTCCTGAATTTTTCACGTGATTATTTGCCTGCGCATAGGGGGTCCACCCAAGATGCGCCGTTGGTCCTTACCTCTCATCTCGTACCTGCTGAGGTAGATGATATGGTGTTTGACATTGACATCGCGTCAAAGTATGGGCTTGATTTCTATAATGCCTGCATGGAGTACAAGAAGCCTTGGGAAGTTAAAATTGATGTCATCGGAGATTTCTTGCATACTGAGAAGCAATATGAAGGGATGATGTTCACTCATGATACTGATGATCTGAACGCAGGAGTGACTTGCTCCGCATATAAGACTCTGCCTACGATGGAAGACAAACTGAAAGGGCAGATGGAATTGGCGGAGAAGATTCGGGCAGTGGATGAATCGGATGTTGCTAGATTGGTCATAGAGAAACACTTCATAAGGGACATTAAAGGGAATATCAGGAAGTTCTCGATGCAACAGTTTAGATGTGTGAAATGCAATGACAAGTTCAGGCGACCGCCGTTATCAGGAATATGTACAAGGTGCGGAGGGAGGATAATATTCACGATATCTGAAGGGTCGGTTATTAAATACCTTGAGCCTTCTATTAGTCTTGCTGAGAAATATAATGTTCCGGCATATCTTCAGCAGACTTTGATGCTCACGAAGCGCAGGGTAGAGATTATGTTTGGTAAGGATAAGGAGCGCCAGGAGGGGCTCGGCAAATGGTTCGGTTAATTCTTTACAAAAAGTATGTGTGGTGCAATCCATGGAAATTGGTCGATAAAATCAGGAAGAGCGCTTAAAGAGACATCATAATTCCCAAATTTCAATTCTTTTTCCACACCTAACATAGTTAAGAGTGTAGTGAGAAAAACATTATTTATAGGCAGACCCATTTTTGATATGAGATGTTCTCTTGGATCTACGATGACTGTCTTGATTTTATAATCATTTGTTTCTAATAAATTTAGGATTTCCATTATTTGTTTTCTTGATAGGATATCCGGATGGATCTCCATCAATATGTTACATCCTGTTTTTAGTGTTTTTTTCATTCCTTTGATGATCTGGTATTCATATCCTTCGACATCCATCCTTATCATGGTTGGTGCATCTCGGCCTTTCAAGAATGTATCTACTTTCATTTGCTTGACGTCTTCTGCTCCGATATGATAATTGCCTTTAATCATACTGTGGGTATTATAGCCTTTTGAGAGATAGAGTTTTGCATTTCCATTTCTTTCTCCGAAAGCAAAATTATAAGGTTCGATATTTTTTAGCATATTTTGTTCAACATTTTTTTTTAATATTCGATAATTTTTCTTATTCGGTTCAACAGCATAGATTTTTCCCGTTCCATTCATTAAAGTTGATTCAAGAAGTGCATAATATCCTATATTCGCACCGATTTCAAGGATAACATCTCCTTTTTTTATTAGTTTTTTTCTTATAAGATAATTTGTGCTTATGATTTCCCTTTTTCCATGGAGGAATAGGTCTTGTGATATCCCCGAGTCTTGCATATCGAGAATCATGGTGTTTCCGTTGATTTTACGCCGTACATACCTCTTTCCGGATAGTTTTGCTTTCCATAATCTGATGTGGAAACTCCGCATACATTTGATTAGTAGACGATATAAGGTTTTTCTTGGTCCGTACTGTACGATACGTTTAATTTTTGACATCATATGTTTCAACAATAGTATTGATCTCTTGTGCAAATCTTTTCCAACTGAAGTTTTTTGCTTGAATTTTTGCATTTTTTGAGAATTGATCTAGCCGAGTCTTAGGCATCTTTGAAATTTTCTTGATTGCTTCAGAAAATCCTTCGGTAGTGGGTTCGACTAGATATCCGGTTTTGTTATTTATCACTGTTTCTAATGGCCCACCAGTATTTGAACTTATCACTGGTTTTCCTAGTGCTGCCGCTTCTAATGGGATAATCCCAAAATCTTCATTCATTGCAGGAAAGAGGACGGAATGGCATTCTTTGAAATATTTTATGTATTCCTTATCTGTGGGGTTGGGGTGTATGTATATCTGGTTGTTTCTTGCTTTATTTTTTAGTATGTTGAAATATTTTTTATCTTTTTTTGCTAGGTGTCCTGCAATGACTAACGAAAAACCATCCGTTTTTGATTGTAGAAACCCCTGTATTGCGATATGTTGCTGTTTGAATTTATTTATCCTTCCAGGGACAAAAAAGAAGTTTTTTCGGTTTGTATTTTG
>JAUUYB010000018.1 GCA_030590605.1 Candidatus Woesearchaeota archaeon | reverse complement strand
TGAGATGGAACATATCCTTGATTGCATCGTTCGCCGCAAGACATGAATTGACGCTGCCTTGGGCATCCATATCAAGTAGAAGGACGCTTTTTCCGTTTCTTGCGAGTCCTGCCGCGATATTGACAGCAGTTGTCGTTTTTCCGACTCCGCCTTTGATATTGAATATACAAATCTTCTTCATATCTACACCTCTGGTTTCTCCTCTATAACATAAAAACAAGTGTGGAAAAATATATACTAGTATATAAAACTTTTCGTTGTCCAATATCGATAACTATATAAATAAGAAACACTCCTATTTTTACAAAATACTAAATATTGTAAAAATGGGAACATTAGACAAGGACTTCATCAAGGTCATAAAAGCAGCTGGAACAGTACAGGGAATGGATCCCTTGATGTCAGAGATATTCGCAAGGATATACATATCTCCTGAACCTATCTCTATGGAAGAACTCACCCGAAAGACAGGCTACAGCCTCTCATCAATCAGCAATAAGCTAAAGATGCTTCTGTTAACTGGAATAGTGAACAGGGTAAAAAAACCAGGAACAAAACGGCTTTATCTCTATATAGAAAAAGACATGAGTAAATTGATTAAAGATCAGATGATGAAGAAAGAACAGGTCTTCGCATCTATCCTCCTAACAGAACTTCCGGAGATTATTAAGAAGCATGAATCTGATCCATCATCAGATCCAGAGAAGCTTGAAATCATTAAAGATTATTTGCACCAAATAATAAAATTCGAGAAGATACTAAAGAACTTCAGAATTGCCATGGAGAAAATGTGAAAATGACACATCCTGTGATAAACCTAGAGAAAGTATGGAAGATCTACAAGGTCGGAACGAAAGAAGTGACCGCATTGCAGGGTCTTTCATTGAAGATCGAAAAAGGGAAATTCGTAAGCATCCAAGGCCCGTCTGGATCAGGTAAGTCTACTGCGATGAATATGGTAGGCTGCCTTGATAAACCATCCAAAGGAAGGATTCTCTTGGACGGAAAAGACATCTCACAGATGTCAGAATCAAGGCTCGCGCAGATAAGGGGGAAGAAGATCGGATTCATCTTTCAGAGCTTCAACCTGATTCCGACACTCACTGCGATGGAGAACATCACTCTTCCTATGATGTTCCAGGGAATCCCCCAGGATGAGCGTATCAAACGCGCTAAGATGCTCCTGGAAAAAGTGGATCTTGGTGATCGACTGGGTCACAAGCCGACCGAACTTTCAGGCGGGCAGCAGCAAAGGGTGGCGATAGCCCGGGCACTTGTGAATGATCCTGAAGTCATCCTTGCAGACGAGCCGACAGGCAATCTCGACTCGAAGACAGGTGTGAATGTCATGGAGTTCCTGAAGAAATTGCACACAGAAGATAATAAGACCATAGTGATGGTGACCCATGACCCAAGCCTGTCGAGGTTCGCAGACAGGGTCGTCTATATTTTAGATGGAAAATTAACAGACAAATCCAAAACATGAAAAAAGGAGGAGATTGATATGAGAATCAGCATTATTATGATTGTTCTGCTGCTAATGGCAGGACTTGCATATGCCATAGTAGAAGATCCTAACCTTAAGGTAAGGGACAGCACGAACTATGACATAAATGCTCCAGATACTAATTTTTTGAACCAGAATCCTGATCCAGCAGAGCCAGGAGGCTATGTCGAGATCAGGGTCAAGATCGAGAATCTCGGGACTGTCGCTGCGACAGACTTGACTTTCGAGGTCATTCCAGATTATCCGTTCTCACTTGATCCGGGGAAAAATCCTCAGGTCATGATAGGTGATACAGATGCACGCCAGGTAGGAGAGAACGCATACGTGCTTTTCTGGAAGCTGAGGATTGACAAGGACGCTGTCGAAGGTAACAATAGGATCCGGATGAAGTATAGTTATAACGATGGGATGACCTGGGTAGATCTTGATGATTATTTTGTCAGGATCCAGACGCATGACGCTATCGTAAGTGTCGATTCAGTCGAGACTGAACCGGAGATCGTCGCTCCAGGAGAGGAATTCAAGCTTAAGGTGACATTGTCGAATATGGCAGATTCCTTGATCAAGGATGTCCAGACAAGCTTGACCCTTCTCTATGCTCAATCGACAATTTTTGTTGAACTACCGTTCACTCCGATAGGCTCTACCAATACCAAGACTGTCAAACAGATGAGTCCGGGCGAGAAACGGACGCTTGAGTTTGATATGATAGCTGATGTCGATGCTGCTTCAGGCATCTACAAGGTCCCGATATCTATAAGCTACTCAGATACTCTTGCTGAAAACTATACTAAGAATGGCATAATAGGTATAAAAGTAGGACAGGAACCAGATCTCTTTGTCTCCATTGACCGAGCTACAGGATCAGCAGGAAGCGAGATGGATATGACAGTAAGATTCGTGAATAAAGGTCAGGAAGACATCAATTATCTGTTCACGAAGCTAGGAGAGCAGGATGGATTCGAGATCCTCTCTCCTCAGGAAGTCTACATAGGAAATGTTGACTCAGATGATTTCGAGACTGAAGACTTCACCATAAAAGTTGACAAGTGTGATACTGCATATAAGGTCCCTATCAGGGTCGAATACAAGAGCACGAGCAATGTGTTGTATGACAAAGAATATCTTGTCGAGTTCACGGCATGCCGCGGATCAGATAACAGCAATGGAAGCAGTGGTAAAAGCACAATGTATATCGTGATTATCATCGTGGTAGCGATCGTCTCCATAGTCCTTTA
The DNA here is from genome assembly GCA_030590605.1 of Candidatus Woesearchaeota archaeon. Taxonomy (GTDB): domain Archaea; phylum Nanobdellota; class Nanobdellia; order Woesearchaeales; family JAUUYB01; genus JAUUYB01. The sequence goes on along the minus strand of JAUUYB010000018.1, from coordinate 9,572 downwards.
CAGGAAGATGAAGAAGAAGAAAAAGGCCTGATCATGATAGTTGATTATTTCAGGATTGGCGTCAAGAATATTTCGCGCCGGCGTCTCCGTTCCTGGCTGACCATGCTTGGTATAGTGGTAGGGATTGCGAGCGTGATCGCCCTCATCGGACTCTCGAACGGGTTGAAGGAAGCGATTACCGGCCAGTTTGGCTCCATCAGCGCGGATATTCTTACCATTCAGGCGAGTGGCGTGGCTTTCTCAGGACCTCCAGGTACTGGAGTAATAAATCCTCTGGACCCAGACCTGATAGACAAGATCGAGAGCATTCCTGAAGTAGATTTCGCAGCTGTGAGACTGATAAGAGGGACAAAGACAGAGTATAATGATAGATTAGACATCGGTTTCCTGATGAGCCTTCCTGAAGGAAGGAAAGGAAAAGAAATTCTTTCGATCCTTGGGATTGAGACACAGGATGGCAGGATGCTGCGTGACGGGGATGCTAAAAGCGTAGTCCTAGGATCGAATTTTATGGAAGACGACAACAGCTATGGCAAGGCTGTGTTTCCAGGCGACCAGATCCTCATCAATGATGAGCATTTTAATGTCATAGGCATCATGGAATCCCAGGGAAGTTTCCTCATAGATAACATAATGCTCATGCTTGAGGATCCGATGAAAGACCTTCTGGATATAGGGGACGAAGCAGACCTATTCATCGCTCGTGTCAAGGATCTCGATGATATCGACAAGGCTAAATCATCTATCGAAAAACTTCTCCGGAAAGAGAGGGATGTGAAAGAAGGCGAGGAGGATTTCAGCGTCGATACTGCCCAGGCAGTGGTAGATTCAGTCAATGACGTGCTTGGAGGTGTCCAGGCTTTCATAGTCATCATAGCAGGGATCTCGATGATCGTAGGAGCGATCGGGATCATCAATACTATGTTCACTGCAGTGATCGAAAGGACGAAGGAGATAGGCATCATGAAGTCGATCGGCGGACAGAACAAAGATATCTTCTTCTTGTTCCTCGTGGAATCCGGGCTTCTGGGGACTGTCGGAGGAGGGATAGGAATCCTTATCGGAACCCTTGGGATTATTTTAGGGACTAAGATTCTCCAGTCTACGCTTGGTACTGATGTCGCACCGCAGATCAATATCCTGCTTATGGTAGGCGCATTGGTAGCATCATTCATATTAGGAGCGGCATCAGGGGTGATTCCAGCGTTGCAGGCAGCGAAGATGAATCCAGTTGATGCATTGAGAGCATGATATCGAAAGAGAACTTCAGCTATGCGACGAAGAACCTGATGAACAGGAAACTTCGGAGCGCACTCACTATCATCTCGATATTCGTAGGTATATCGACGATTTTCATCTTCGTATCTTTCGGCCTCGGTCTGTTCACTTACATCAATGATATTTCTAGTGATATCGGCACAGACAAGCTGATAGTTCAGGCTAGAGGGATAGGCGCTCCTGGTTCAGATGACACTTTCAGGTTGGAGGAATCAGATATTGAGACCCTTGAAAAGACCAGAGGAGTGGAGAATGCTGCAGCCATGGCATTTACCGGTGCAGAGGTCGAGAAAGGCGACCAGACAAAATATGTCTATGTCGTTTCCTTGCCAGTAGAGGACAAGGACGATCTCGATCTGTCTATGAGCTTGATGACCGTAGATTTGATGGAAGGAAGGAATCTTGATAAAGGTGATGATAGCAGGGTAGTGCTCGGATACCGTTACACCCTCGAAAATGGGGTCTTCAGGAAGCCGAGCGGGCTGGGAGACAAATTCACGATAAATGACCAGGATTTCACAATAGTAGGGATATTCGAAGAGATAGGGAATCCTTCTGATGACTCAAATATCTATATCACCGAAGATGCATATAAGGAGCTCACTGAAGATGATAATATCAATTACGCGATGATTCTTGCGCAAGTGGATGATGTATCCCGTATTGAGGAGATCAGGGAACGGGCGAAAAAGAACATGCGAAAGGACCGTGGCCTAGAAGAAGGAAAAGAGGATTTCTTCATCCAGTCCGCAGCCCAGCTGATAGAATCATTCGCTATAGTGTTGAATATCGTAGTCGGATTCATCATCTTGATTGCGGTAATTTCAGTCGTAGTTTCAGCGATAAACACAGCTAATACGATGTTCACGTCCATCCTCGAAAGGACTAAAGAGATCGGCATCCTAAAGGCGATAGGTGCACAGAATATGGAGATCCTGACAGTTTTCCTTCTAGAATCATCTATCCTTGGATTCCTCGCAGGGATCATAGGCATAATTGTAGGAGTCTCGCTTAGCTACATGGGAGGAGTCATCTTAGACAATCTCGGATGGGGATTCTTGAAACCCTCCTTCCCGCTTGTCTTATTCATTGGATGCTTAGTCTTCGCGACACTTGTAGGCACGATATCAGGTATGATTCCCGCATTCAACGCATCAAGACAGAAACCCGTTGACTCATTAAGATATGAGTAGAACAATATAACAAAAATTCGGGTTCACTAATCCGCAAGCCCTATCCCCACCCTAAATGGAAGGGTATTCATCGGGCTTGCTAATTATTCTAGAACCCGAATTTTTGGAATAATAAATCTCACCCTAAAGGGAGGGGTAATATACCCCAGATAAATCTCTGGCTAGCTCAGGTGAGATTTATTATATCATTTCTCTTGCTTGTTTTTTTCAAGATTCTTTCTCATTGACTTGAGATAGCTCTCTATCTTACCTACAACTTTCTCCCGTAGCTCCCCTTCGATTCCAGCAGTTTCCTTTAATGGGTCGATTTCAGGGAGTACAGTGAGGCTGCCCTGAAATCTCCTGCCTACAGAGTTCGCTCCTTCCTCGATAGCATGAGCCGCTTCATTTCCGAAATGCCGTATCGCAGGGAATTTTGAGATAGAATTCGCTCCTGCCTCTAGAAGATCTGGCACCCTGTCCACTCGATCGAGCCAGATTCCGCATTGTATATCGATTTTTGGAAACTCGACTCTTGTCCGGGCGATCCATTCTGCCTGATACTCGATTGTCGGCGGTTTCGCATTCTCGAACTCGGTTCCAGGATGTGGATTAAGACCATATAGATGGACTTTTGATATATCATGCTTACGGATAAGATTAAACATTCTTTCAGTATCATCGATTGTTTCCCCTAACCCCAATATGATTGTGATAGCCTTAGATAACCCTGAAGCGTTTTCGAACATCTTCTCCATCGGCTCAATAGGTTTCGATGGACATACTTTATCATGGATTTCAGGATTTACTGTCTCGACTGCTCCGACGATCCCTTTGATATAAGGCCTGAACTCCTCGATTTCATCTGAACTTAATGCCCCTACATTTATCCATATCTTTTCCCCTGTGACATGATGTATCTGGGATAATAGTTCCTTGAAATCCCCATGTGAAAACGCGTCATGACCGCCTGAAAAGAACCCGATATCCCATCCAAGCTTCTTGCAGATGATGAATTCAGCGATTATGCTCTCTACACTCCTACGGGCAAATTTTCTCTTCTCTATGACTTCCTTTGGCTGTGTCGACATATAACAATATGTACAATCCGCGATTCCGCAGTACCAGGAGAAGAAGACCGCTCTCTCGAAACATGTCTCTGGAGAAAAATTCTCTCGAAACACCTTCCCAGCTTGTTCGATGATATCCATAGTTCCTAAAAATGAGAATTGATTTAAAAAAGTGTTGAAAAAAAAGGGTGGACAGCGATCTGCAGTTCCCGTACGTGAGTACAGTACAATACAGAACGTGGGTCTGTTTGACTTCCGAGTTCGAAATGGGTTCGGGTAGGACCAGACCGCTTTGACCGTCCATATCCTAAGAACCCAGTTTCATTTATAAGGCTTTCGGTATAATCAACCCCTAAAAAAGCGTAAGCTTCGCTGCCACTGACGCAGGTCAGCCGTAGGGCATGGAACATGACCGTCTGCCGTCATTGGTGGCTGCGATGCTGAAGCGTACATTAAAATTATCTAAAAAGTATTCAATTCAACAATATAGTGTCAAAATACACCCAAGAATAGAGCAGGAACAGCCCAAACAGGATCGATGCATGAAGTGCCACTCGAAGTGCCTTGCTCTCCCGGATACGGACGAGTAATGTGACACTTTTCTTGAAAAGCGGTTCAGTGAACCTGACTGCGAGCGTGAATGCAGTACCTACGAGAAGCATGACTAGTATCACATTGAGATTGAAATCGATATCAAGTGCCACCACTTTCCCTTCTATGAACTCTTCTACAGCACCCACAAGGAGGATGGTCTCAAACACCCAAAGATACTTGTTATATGTATTGATGTTGACATCTTTCTTGATATGCGCCTTGATTTTCTCTTTCTTCCTCTTAGTGAAAAACAGTGTATTCTTTTTCACCTTTTTCTTCGCCATCAAAGATAAGATTGAAAAAAGGTATATAAATGTTTAGTCGGATGTTGGTGCAAGGGGAAAATTATAAGAAATGGCTGAGTAATGAAAAAAATATGAAAAAAAACACTGCGATGACTGTAAGTATAGAAAATATGACCCCCCCGAAAAATCCTTGATAAAAAAAATTTCGCCGTTCTTTGGTATATCCCAATACTTTTGTTTCAAAAAGAAATAAGAGGACTATCATTATCCCAAAACTGAAAATACCGATCATAGAATCTATGACAACAAAGATAAAGAGCGGGAAAGATGCCCAGATTATGCTGATGCCCAGATTCAGGAAGAACCCGTAGAAAAGATCCAAAAATTTGCCGATTGTTGAAGAGTATGCCCTTTTTTTGATTTTCCCCATATTGACTATACTAAAAAAGTTTTTATTTATATATTTTTTCTAGTTATTGTCAAGGTAACCATGTCTTAGGGTCAGCCAATTTCTTAGGCAGATAATCAGATATCACGAAGTTCAATCCATATTTAGCCAAAGCCTGCTGCTCTGCCCTTTTCTTCATCTTGACAAGATCATTCAGGCATCTCTGCCAGGGTTTGTGGTGCTTGACGAATGGATCGTTCTTGATGCCGTCTTTTATCCTCTTGATGTCCACATCTTTCAAAGGATGTGTAGGTAACTTATAGTCGACGATGTCCTGGGCAGTGATCCCGAAGAATTTAGCATTCGGAACGCAGAAGAACTTATTGATATGAGCTGCATTACCCGAACCGACTTTCAGTGTACGATATATGTTCAACCACCCATATGGATCGCCGTCTGTAAACGCATACACTGGTAATTTAGCTGAATCAGATAGCTTCCTTATGAACCGACGGCAGCTTCTCGTAGGGACGCCTCCAAGTGAAATCAGGATACAGTTCTTCTTCTTCCAGAAATTATGCTTGACCAATCTTTGAAACATACCCGCTGTCTCTATCGCAAGGATGAAATCTGCCTTTGTCTCGAACTGTAACTCCTCAACAGATGACGGAACAGAGTATGCTCCTGACCCGAATTTTGTGCAGTCGATCTTGAGTTCTTTTCCGGTATCTGCATCTTTATCGATGACTGTGAGCTTTCCTGCGACATCTCCCCCTTTTTCTTCAGGGATGAATCCCATCTGCTCTCTGTTGACTGCAAGCATCGCTTCGATGTCGTCCATTACAGAATCTGACTCCGGCTGTTCATGGAACATTGCGTCTCCCCAGTTCTTCGATATGTAGTACATCTCCCTCTTCGTCGCGATATCAGAGCTAACTACGAGTTTCTTCGACTCATTCATCATGAGAAGCGATTGTGCGAAGGATTTGACTGTAGATGCAGTAAGTGTCCTTGACTTCATCTTTCCGTTCAGTTCAAAGAAACCTTTTTCCTCATCATAGTTGACATTTGAGAGCGATCTAAGTGGAGATGATAGTGTAGGCTGGACGTCTTTCAGGATATCAGTGTATATATCATTTGATAGCTCATCCACTTTGTCGAGGACCAGGTTATTCTTCTTCTTTTCCATCTTCTGTTTCCCCCTTGCCTATGTTCGCCAGGTTTTCATCATAATCTTCACTCTTTGTGGGATCGAACTTCATATCCTCAAGTTTCCCTCTGGTTTTCTCGAGGATGACTGACAGGTTCTCTTCGATCTTCGCTTTGTCGTCATCAGTGAGTTCCAGGATCTCTTTGAGCGCATCAGAGACAAAAGGTATGTAAGTGGTGATATAGTCACGCTTCTTGCCTTCGACTTGTATCCTTTTCTTCTTGTTGACATAGCTTCCGAGTTTCCTGCCGCAGTCTTGGATTGCAAGCTTGATTTCCTTGATGATTTCAGGATAATGGGCGATAGCCTCTTTAGATTCTGAAGTGAACGGCACCCAGACGCTAGCTATGTGGATAGCGACTACAAGCGGGCCTGTAGGAAGCGCGCCTTTGCTTTGTGATAACCCATAGTTCCTCCAGGCTGTTGCAAGTACTGATTTGGTCACCGCACATGCACCTTGCTGAAAGAGTAGCGGAACTCTGTTAGCGAACCTTATGAGTTTCATAGACCCGTCTGTTTCTAAAGCCCCGCCATATGCCATGCCGACTTCGATGATAAATGGATTCCCTCTGTATACTGAAGGTGGGCGTGTGCTTGAGCAGTAGAATTCCGCATTGACTTCTTTTCTGAGACCTTTTTCCAGATCTGCTGCAGTGATAGGAGACAGGCAATCTGTTGGAGGATTGATGATTTTTGTCTTCTTGATTCCGTTCATCAATTGTTCTACTTGCTCTCTCGATAACCTCTTCGGGCTGGCATTCGGTAGAAGTGCAGAGTTCTCACAGATCAGTTTGGCAGTACCCGCTCCTACCCTTGTGAATTCGCTTGTCAGAAATGCCTGAAGTGTACGTGAGTCTGTGCCCTTTAACATATCTTGGAGAGCCCCGATCTCTACTCCGTATGGATGGGGCTTGATTTCCTTTGGTTCTACAGGCAGTTTGTCGACGACCCGGATGAAGTCGATTTGCTGTGCCTTAGGATTGGTGTAGATGATTGTGGCATGTGGATTTGTTATTGCAGTCTCCTTGATGTATTCATCAATGGACTGGTTTCCCCCTAGATAAGTTGCTTCAAGATCGATCTCGATCTTAGTGCCGTGTTCCTTGTCACCCCAATCGACTTCCTGAGGTTCTGTCGTATCTGGAATGTTCTTCTTGGTATTTATCTTGACTTTATAGAAAAGTGCGGCTTTATTCTTGGAGATCCGAGTCCTGATTTTAGCTGCTCTTCCTGTAGTGAGCTGGCCATACATGACAGAAGCGCTTATTCCGATTCCCTGTTGGCCCCTGCTCTGTTTCATCGAATGGAATTTAGAGCCGTAGAGGAGCTTCGCGAATATCTTAGGTACCTCACTCTTCAGGATTCCTGGTCCGTTGTCTTCTACGATGACCCGATACCTATCCTCTCCCATCTCGATTACTTCTACGAATATCTCTGGAAGTATCCTTGCCTCTTCACAGGCGTCTAAGGAGTTATCGACAGCTTCCTTGATAGTGGTCATCAAGGCTTTCCGTTTGTTATCAAATCCGAGCAGATGTCGGTTTCTTGAAAAGAACTCTGCGACCCCTATGTCCCGTTGCTTCTTAGCGAGATCATGGGCTATCGTCTTACCTGTCTGCCCCTCCATTAGGCTGCTTTGTTTCTCCATTATCTATCATCTCTTTGTATTTCTTCGCGTCTTCTCTGATTTCGATGTCTTCATGCACACGAAATGACCGTCTTTTTCTTTCAAGGAACTTGAAGACATTGGCATGCTGGCTCCCTTCAAGAAGCATCTCTATAGCTTTCCTGGCAACAGGTAACAGATCAAGCTCTCCGATGAGACCTATGGTCTTGCCATAGACGCTTATATATGTCTCTGTCAACTGTTCGATCACTGCTCTGCTTTTCCCTTCAGTACCGATGATCCTTCCTTTCAACCGGATCATATCATTCTTCGTCCTGGCGAAGTCTAGTATATTGATGAGTTCAAATCCATAATCCTGCTTGAAAAGAAGCATCGCTATCTCTGGATTGAATCCTCTTGCTATCGCTTGGATGACTTCCTTTGAAGCGTAGAGGGTGATAGGGTCTTTCCCTGTGATGAATATCTCTCCTTCTTTGCTGTCTACATCGACCTTTATCTTTGCAAAAGATTCTATCTCATCTTTTACCTTACCGCTCTTACCGATAAGGACAGCGACCCTTTCCTTAGGTATTTTCAGGTCATATCTGAATACTTCGTCTCCCATAGACAAACGGATTCAATGACCCTTTTTATATTTTACTACATTGTCGACGTGAGGGTTTAATCTACTCTTTCATTGCATCAACATAATAAACAAAAAAAGCATTCAATTAAATTGTCAGCCTACAGAAAAGGATAGCCTCATCCACGACATCTTTGGACCAGCCGAGATCGACCAGCTTTTTCGTTATATCTTTCTCGTTCATCCCCATTGAGAGCTGTTTATTGAGGTAGACCTCGAGATCTAAGAGGATATTTAGTTCAAAGAGCTCTGCGACCGTATCCGTCTTCCAGCCTGCTTGCAGGAGGTTAGTCTTGAGATCCTCTGGGTTCATGCCGTGCTGGATCTTCTTCCTGATATAAAGCTCGACCTGGACGAGGGTGTTCAACATGAATATCTCATCTATACTTGATTCATGCCATCCTGCTGTGATCAGATCAGACTTGATCTTGTCTTTCGGCACTCCATTATATAGCTCTTCCTTGACATAGAGTTCAAGGGACACGAGTTTGTTCAGGAGGAAACTTTCTTCGACTATGGTCTCCTTCCATCCCATCTTCAGTAGCTCTTCCTTGATCTCTTCAGGTTTCTTGCCTGCAATTATCTGGCTCCTGACATATACTCTCAGTTGGACAAGCTTATCAAAGACTTTCTGCTTGAATTTTCTGTAGTAGAGGATGGTTCCTGCTTCTTCCTTGACCCAGAAATCCTCGATCTCCTTCTCTTCAAGTGCTGCTGAACGGCGATAGAAGAACCCTGCTATCAAAGCTGCAATCAGCAGTAGTATCGCTGTCGGAATGAACCATTTCTTGAATGTGTCCCTTATGATGATTATCGGAGATTGTTGTTCGATTTCAAGACATTCCTCGCATGGTCCGCCGCAGTCTATACCTATCTCTCCTTGGTTCTGGAATCCATCATAACATGTAGGGCACGCAGGGCAGGAGCCGCCGCAATCAATTTCTGTCTCATCCTGGTTCTGGACTCCGTCATAACAAGAAGGCCTGTCCACGACTAGAGGCTGGTAATCGCATAGCCTTCGGGTATTATCTGGATTGAGGTTCGTCCCGCATTCGTTGGCTTCATAGCATGACCTGGTCTGGTAGCCATCCTTCGTGCAGTTGGAATACGTCGTGCAGACCCAGCGTTCGACACAGGTATCATTCTCTTCTTCTACAGCCACACGTAGATAACCGCCTCCGCCGCCGCCTCCGCCGCCGCCTGATGAACAGATATATGTTCCACCAGAGCAGACACCAGTCGCATCTATGGTAGATCCGCTGTAGCATACATCAAATGAACATGGTGCGCCTGTATAGATGGTATTATCCGTATCATCCGGATCTGTCCCTGCGCAGAGCCCGCCTGCTCCATACCCGTCTCCATC
>JAUUYB010000077.1 GCA_030590605.1 Candidatus Woesearchaeota archaeon | reverse complement strand
AGGGTTCTTGTGACTATGAACTGGTTTTTTATCCGTTTTCCATAAGTCGGGATGCATATGGTTATTTTTGAGTCCATTACGATATGATTCAAGAGTTAATGAGTTTTTATATCTTGTTATATCTCCTCTTGGTGTAAATGATAATACCTCTCTATCAGAGGAATAACTTTAAATATCCCTAATCCTGGAAGTTTATATATGAAACCAGAATGTCCTCCTATGGATTACCCTTCTATGCATGTCGCTTACTTCAGCATGGAGATAGGTATCAATGCAGATATGCCGACTTATTCTGGAGGTTTAGGTATCCTTGCAGGAGACATGCTGAGGAGCGCATCAGACCTGAAGCTTCCTGTGATCGGCGTCTCTCTTCTCTATAGGAAAGGGTATTTCAGGCAAGTCCTGGATGATCACGGAAACCAGTCTGAGGCTGAAGTCTTCTGGGATCCTGCTAAGCATATGATTCCGTTGCCGAACCGGATCTCGGTCGAGATAGAAGGCAGGGAAGTTTTTGTACAGGCATGGTTGTACCCTCAAAAAGGGATCACAGGTCATGTTAACCCGATCATATTCCTTGATACTGGCCTTCCTGAGAACCATGAATATGCAAGGACGATCACTGATCATCTCTACGGAAATGACCAAAAATACAGACTATGTCAGGAGATTGTCCTGGGCATCGGAGGAGTACGGATGCTTGAGAGTATCGGATGTGACATCAAGAAATTCCATATGAATGAGGGTCATTCTGCTCTTCTCGCGCTCGAACTGAATCAGAAGATCCAGGATAAGTCGCAGATCCGCAAGAAGTGCGTCTTCACTACTCATACTCCTGTCGCTTCAGGTCATGATGAATTTGACGCAGAACTCGCGAACAAGCTCATAGGCAGTGCTCTTCTCACTCCTCATGTAAAGAAAGATATCATAAAAGACAAGAAGATGAATATGACCCGGGTGGGTCTTTGTTATAGCAAGTTCGTGAACGGGGTCGCAAAGAGACACGGAGAAGTGTCCAGAGAGATGTTCCCCGGATTCCATATAGAATCGATCACGAACGGGGTGCATTCTGGGTATTGGACTGCAGAACCGTTTAAGGAGCTGTTCACTCGTTATGTGCCTTCTTGGGTCACTGATGTCTATAGTCTTAGATACATGCTTGGGATCCCTAAGAAAGAGATATGGAAGGCCCATAAGGTATGCAAGAAGATCCTGATCGATTATGTAAACAAGTCATGCGGAGCATCCATGGATTGTGAGTCATTCACCATCGGCTTCGCTAGGCGCGCAGCGACATATAAACGTGGAGATATGTTCTTTAAGGATATAGAGCGACTGAAAAGGATCGCAAAGAAGGTCGGAAAGATCCAGATCATCTATGGGGGCAAGGCTCATCCGAAGGATCAGGCAGGAAAGGATATGATAAAAAGGATATTTGGTGCTATGAAAAACTTCGGAGACAGTGTCAAGGTCTGTTATGTAGAAAATTATGATATCAATATAGCTAAGATACTTCTTTCAGGAAGCGATATATGGTTGAATACTCCTACACGTCCGAAAGAAGCCTCAGGGACTTCTGGCATGAAGGCTGCCCATAACGGCGTCCCTCATTTCTCGATTCTCGACGGTTGGTGGATTGAGGGCCACATCGAGGATAAGACTGGGTGGAGTATCGGTCCGAAGACAGAAGAGAACAATACTGATGCTGATGCTGAAGACATGTATGATAAGCTCGAGTATGTCATACTTCCGAAATTCTACAAGCATAGTGATGAGTGGGTTGATGTGATGAGGAATGCGATTGCTATAAACGGATCTTTTTTCAATTCACACAGGATGATCCAACAATACGTCTCTAATGCTTACTTTGACTGATTGATTTCTTATGTGTTTAGACATTATTTTTAATGAATTAAACAAAATCTGTTATACACAAATTATTTAAGTTCGTGCAAGAGGCAAATTACTATGAAAAAGAACGAAAAATTACAGAAAAAGATTTTTCTCGACCGCAAGAGCGATTGGGGAGGATTATCTAAGATCATGTCATTCTCAGAAGGGTATAAGGAGTTCATGAGCAGTTCCAAGACTGAGAGACTTGCGATAGCGAACATCATTAAGGCGTTGGAAAGCTCAGGATTCGCAAGGATTGAGAAGGTCAAGACCAAGAAACCAGGGACAAAGTTCTATAAGGAGATAAAGGGAAAGAGTGTCATCGCAGGGATCATCGGAAAGGATCCTGATATGTTCCAGGTCATCGGAAGTCATGTCGATTCGCCCAGGCTTGACCTGAAGCCTTCACCTCTCTATGAAGATGCAGGGCTTGCCATGCTCCAGAGCCACTATTATGGGGGGATCAAGAAATATCAATGGGTGAATGTTCCGCTCGCACTCCATGGGGTCATTTTCACGAAGTCAGGGAAGAAAGTTGAGCTATCGATCGGAGACCGCAAGGGAGATCCAGTATTCATAATCCCTGATATCGAACCTCATCTCGCTAAGCCCCAGATGGAGCGGAAGCCAAATAAGATCGTTGAGGGCGAAGAGCTGAACATACTGTTCGGAAACATCCCGATAGATGACGATGATATTAAAGAACAAGTAAAACTCGCAGTTATGAAGCGCCTCAATGAGGATTATGGGCTGATCGAGGAGGATTTCAACACAGCTGAGCTCGAGTTCGTTCCGGCGTATGAACCTGTTGACGTAGGTCTGGACAGATCTATGGTAGGCGCATACGGCCAGGATGACAAGGTCTGTGTCTATACCTCACTTCAGGCGATCCTCCAGGTAAAGGTTCCTGTACATACTGCAGTCGCGATGTTCGTAGACAAGGAAGAGATAGGGTCTGTCGGTGATACAGGCGCTGCAAGCTTCATGCTTCAGACTTTTGCAGGTGATTATCTGTCGATGATTGGGTCAGATTTACGCCCAAGCACTCTTCTTGAACATTCAAGAGCGATCTCTGCTGATACGACAGTCGCTATGAACCCTAATTTCAAGGATGTGAACGACCCTCAGAACGTCTCTTATCTGGGCAAAGGGGTCGCTGTAGAGAAATACGGTGGCGGTGGAGGAAAGTACAACACTAATGATGCGCACGCTGAATATATGAGTTATATGCGGGGTCTTCTGGATAAGAACAAGATATCCTGGCAGACTGGAGAGCTTGGTAAGATAGATATCGGTGGAGGAGGCACCATAGCTATGTTCCTGTCAAGATATGGTATGGACTGCATCGATGCAGGCCCTCCTGGCCTTGCTATGCATGCACCTATTGAGGTCATGAGCAAGGCAGACATCTACTCTGCATTCAGGCTATATAAGGTGTTTTTCTCTGATTAGGAGATTGTGACCTTAGTGATAGTGATATCCTCTAGAGGTTTGTCTCTGGAGTCTTTAGCGACATCTCCGATAGCTGTTAGCACGTCCATCCCTTTGACGATTTTTCCGAATACTGCATGTTTGCCGTCAAGCCAGGGGGTAGGTGCAAGAGTGATGAAGAACTGGCTTCCGCCTGTGTCTGGTCCTCTGTTGGCCATGGAAAGGACGCCTGCTGAGTCATGTTTAAGGTCTGGGTGGAACTCGTCTTTGATCTCGTATCCAGGACCTCCTGTTCCGTCTCCGTTTGGGTCTCCTCCCTGGATCATGAAGTCATCGATGACTCTGTGGAAGATCTGACCGTCATAGAACCCTTTCTCTGTAAGATTGATGAAGTTCTTTGTGGTTATCGGTGCCTTGTCTTCGAAGAGCTCGATCTCCATTGTTCCCATGTTGGTCTCTATGACCGCTATCCTGTTTCCCATAGTATCACCTACGATATTACCTGTCGCAGGTGTCTCATGTGCCCCAGTCATATAATTGACGGTTACTGCGATGAGGATCGCTGCGATCAGTCCAAGTATGATCATTTTCATTGTGCTGATTGAAAACAACCAGTTTCTTATAAATGTTTTCAAATCTAGGTGTATAGGTCTGATCCAACAAAAGGTTTATTAATCTCATTTTCCATTTTTCCAGACATGAGATATGAACTTTTCATTCCATTGCTCTTGATTATGGGGTGTACCTTAGAAGTATATGACTTCCCGAGCTGTATGGAAGCAGGGAATCCTGTCATGGAAAGCTACCCGAGGCAATGTGCTGGTCCTGACGGGAAGACTTACGTAGAGCATGTAGAGAAGTGCATAGATGCGTGCGGTGATGGCCACTGCGGAGAGGTGGTCTGTATGGGAAACGGCTGCCCATGCGCTGAGACTGCTGAATCATGTCCGAAAGATTGCAGTTAACAGTAAGATTTTTAAAGAGTCTCAAATCCTGATATATATGATACTTAAAAACTGCAAGTACATTGTCACACAGGACAAAGAGCGCAGGATTCTAGAAGGTTATGATATCCGGATCAAGGGAAATCTTATCTCTGAGATTGGGAAAGATCTCTCTGGAGATGAGGAGATCGATTGCAGTGAGAAGATAGTGATGCCCGGGCTCGTGAACACGCACGCCCATCTGGGTATGCATTCTTTGAAGGGTATCTGTGATGACGAGACTCTTTTCACTTGGCTTGACATAGTGAACAAGGAAGAGGCGAAGCTGACAAAGGAACAGGTAGTGAAGAACACCCGAGATGGTGCACTTGAGTGTATCCAGAGCGGGACTACATGCATCTATGATTCTTACATGTATGGGGCAGAGCGTATCAAGGTATTCGAAGATCTAGGTATGAGGGCGTTCGTCTCATCGACTGTCCAGAAGATTGAGGATATAATGCATGTAGAGAATATGCTTAAAGCTTGTACTAACGGTTTGGTGAAACCCATCATTGCAGGTCATTCTCCTTATCGGTGCTCAAAAGAGGTATTAGAGAAGATCACTGAGCTGTCTAGGAAACATGATCTCATAAGGAGGATACATATCGCGGAGACCAAGAAGGAGCGTGATGATACTCTCAAGGAAAGAGGGTTGACTTCTATCAAATATCTTGAGTCATTCGGATTCCTTGGAAAACGTTGCTTGCTGGTCCATTCGATCTGGGTAGACGATGAGGAGGTTGAGCTGATGGGTAAGTATGGGGCTTCTGTCTCGCATAATCCTATCTCTAACATGAAGCTTGCTTCTGGTAGCGTGGCTCCTGTAGTGAAGATGATCGAGAAAGGTGTGACTGTTGGTTTAGGGACTGATTCTGTTGTTTCTAATAATAATCTTGATATGTTCGAGGAACTCAAGGTGACTGCACTCATACATAAGCATCATTGGGATGACCCGAAGGCGATGACCTACCAGATGGTACTTGATATGGGGACGATAATGGGAGCTAAGGCGTTAGGGCTCAAGGATGTAGGGTCTATAGATTTCGGTATGAAGGCTGATATAATCACTCTGGATTTGAATGGTATGCTGCCGATGAACAATGTGATATCAAATATTGTCTATTGTGCGAACGGCAACAATGTAGTGGACAGCATCATCGACGGCAAGATTGTCATGAGAGAAAGGAAGGTTCTTATCTGATTTATCATTTCCCCAAAAAGATTTTTACACCTTAATTCAATGCTCGGGAAAATACATATTTATGCATCCGATATGTATTGTACTTTTACTCCCTTTTCAAGGAGGTGATTCATTGTTCTGATACGGCAGCCGGGATTCGAACCCGGGTGGCGACCTCACTCCAAAAGTTTGGGAGGGTCGAATCGTACCGCTTGATCACTGCCGTGTTGTGATGGAATCTTTGATACAGCCTTGATAAATATCTTCCTT
>JAUUYB010000017.1 GCA_030590605.1 Candidatus Woesearchaeota archaeon | reverse complement strand
GTTATACTGATGAGCCATCAGGTCTAGGGGTGCCGCCATATATAGGGACTTATCCAAGATATATTGCTGGGAGGCTTATCGAAGAGACAGGGAATATCCCCACCTACTTGACTATCGACGATCTAAGAAAATCAACAGGAAAAAAAGGAGGCAGCAGGCAAAAGACAGACCTTAAGACATATAACCTGACGTCGAACAGGAACGTCAAGAAGATCCTTGGAGAGACAGACGAACTTATTGTCATCATAGGAGTGCATGTTCCAGGAAAATATCTTACTGCAGTCCCTGGGACCCTTAAAGAAGTCGGACCATTGATCCAGGATCTCCAATGTACAAAGACCCTTACAGGTCCTGCAGTCTTCGGCACGCAGCTCATGGGGGGCAGGAGACCTGAAAAAGTCCCTGAAATCTTCGATAGGACTCTTGGAATTGACTTCTTATTCAAAGATATCAACCGATATGCTACAATAGGTGCAAAAATCGTCAAACAGATACCTGATCTGCGGATAGCAGAGATCGAGACAGGCAGAGGATGTGACAGAGTGAAAGGATGCAGCTTCTGTACAGAACCTATCAAGCACTGTACAGAATTTCGAGATATATCCGATATAGTCGCAGAAATCAAATCATTATCAAAAGAAGGCATAGTCCATTTCCGTCTCGGAAAACAATCCTGTTTCTATTCATACCCTGATCCTATCAAACTCCTCAAAGATATCCGTAAGATATCAACCATCGATACGCTCCATATAGACAATGTAAATCCTGCGAAAGTCGTAGGGAAGAGGGGAATCGAGATCACCAAGGCGATCGTCGATCTATGCAGTGATGGGAACGTGGCGGCATTCGGTGTCGAAAGTTTCGATAAGAAAGTCATCAAGGATAACAATCTCAATTCAGATCCTGAAACAGTTATGAAAGCAATAGAAATCTTAAATAAATATGGGGCAAAGAAGGGGGCGAGGGGACAACATGCATTCCTTCCAGGCATCAACATCCTTTTTGGGCTCATCGGCGAGACTAAAGACACTTTCGATGAAAATTTGAACTATCTTTTCAGGATCGTCAAGAAAGGATTGTTGCTCAGAAGGATAAACATAAGGAAAGTGATCCCCTTCAACGGCACGGTGCTAGGTGATACCGTAGGATCAAAATTCCTGAAAAAGAACGGAAAATATTATTGGAAATGGAGAGACAGGATCCGTCATGAAATCGATTTACCTATGCTCAAGCTTCTTGTACCGAAAGGGACAGTGATAAATCAGGTACGGACAGAGATACATGACGGAAACACCACTTTTGGACGGCCGATAGGTACATATCCCCTCATCATGGGAATCAAGGAGAGATTACCCTTGCATGTCTATCATGATGTCGAAGTGACGGACCATATGCTCAGAAGTGTCGTCGGCAGAATCAAACAGGGTGAGTAGACAACACTATGTGTGCAAACCGGCTATTGAAAATCTCGCACAGAGATTTTCATGGGGGTTAGTACCCCGTACTTCAGTGCGAGATTTTCAATTCCTCGGACCGAAGGCAAATACTCTACACTTTAGTGTGGGGAAAGGCCATCAGTCCGAGTTATTATGAAATCCTATTCCTTCGGAAGCTACTATCTTCCTCGCCATCTCTTACTTTCATCAAGAAGCCTGCGTTCCCGTAGGGAGCCACCCCTCGCGACGGCTCAAATGTGTTCAGCGTTGAAGCTCGGACTGACGATAGTAGCGAGGATTTCATAATAGCCCTCTTAAACAACAATCTTTAAATAGTTACATAAGCATATTGCATGTGCGGGAAATCTCCTTTTCCTTGAACTACTATGAATGATATAATACAACCACAAACCAAGACAACTTTGACTCAATCCTGGAAATATGAGACAGGTTCTTTGGTCATTTCCGATATCCTTTCTGCAGATACAAATGGGGAGCAAATGACAATCGTCATGACAGCAAAGGAAGAATTGATCGCATTCTCTCTTGAAGGGGAGGTACTTTGGAAACAGAAATTTGGCAGATCACACAATGATTTTCTTGATACGACGCATATCCGAAATTCATGCAGTTCTCCTGTTTTCAAGAACAGCGTCATCTATGTAGGTTCACAAGATGGCAACCTATATGCTATCTCAGGAAAAGGCAAGCGATTGTGGCAGTATCCTACTGGAGATGAAATCAATTCAACTCCTGCTATCCTCAAGAATGGGAATGTGGTTTTCGGATCGAATGATAATCATATATACCAAGTCGATGATTCAGGAAAGCTTGTCTGGAAACGATGCATAGGCTATCCTATCGAAAGCAGGATAGTCTCTGACCAGATAGATGGGGTAGAGAAGATATTCTTCGGGGCATCTGACAACCATCTCTACGCATACGACACTCACGGCAACCTGGAATGGAAATTTCAGACAGAAGGCAATATCATAGGCGGGGTGGGTATAGGAGACATCGATAATTCCGGAAAGAAATCAATAATCGGCGGATCGAATGATTCATTTATCTATTCATTATCTTCGGAAGGCGTACTTAATTGGAAACGAGATACTGGAGGAGTGATCACTTCAGATATCCAACTCACAGAACTCAGGAAGGGGAAGCTTGACATCCTCATGGGGGTATGCTCTCCTGCATCAAATGTCCAACTCATTTCCGGAAAGAACAGCCTTATAGACTCTTTCGATGCTGGGTACTGGGTCTCTTCTGCCCCTCTTGTCCATAACGGAAATGTCGTTTTTGGTTCTTCTGATCATAATCTTTACATCATCTCATGGGATAGTGGATTCGGTAAGCAGACCTATATGTTCGATACAGGGGACATCGTTGTCAGCAGGCCTGCTATCGTAGGCGGAAAAATCGTTTGCGTAAATAAATCAGGATCAGTGTATTGCATCACTCATTCGTGAGTCTTTTCTCTCGCATGCTTATCTCATCATGGAGACGCTTAAGTGTCTCAAATGTTTTCTCTTTCTCTTTTTGTGAAAGTGTCTCATAAAGGAGAGATGTCTTATAATATATCTCAGCAGCTCCTGCCAGGTCGTGACGAGCCAGTGATTCATATGAGATGTTTATGAGTTTGAAGAGATCGTTAGTATCATTATGGGAAATCCGGACAGTGATCTTCCTCTTCGGTCCGGTCTTACCTTTTGGTAGCGGAGAAGTGAGCCTGATGATCTCTACTCCTTCTTTCACTAACGCCTGATATTCCTCGCCTGCCATACTCTTAGCATATGATACTGCATTCAATTTCTGCATATATGACATGATGATCTGGCTGAGCATCCTATCGGATCCTTTCATTGCATGTTTCAGCTCGCGGAGGCTGAATGATACCGGAAGCGTAAATACTTTCATCAAATAGTCTTTCAGCACGCCGTTGATCTGATCAATGTCTTTCGTCGTGTAGTTATGATGGGTCTTGCTCATAAGATCTGTCATCGCCCGAGAAGCCAGTCCTGCGTGAACTGTCTTAGAGAGAGGCTTGTGTTCAAGAGTCCTCTCGGAAAATACAGGATAGAATCTTGCTTTTGCTGCTATGAAAGTGAAGATAATAATCGAAGCTGCGAATAGGAACAGTATGAAATTAAATGACGGAGCGAGTGCTTGGATTGATTTTCCTGTAATCTGGAAATCACATCCTTCCTCACAATCTATAGTAGCAGAGAAGAGCGCAAATGGAAGTATGCCCATAGAGAACAGGACAAGGATGAGGAGGACGTGTTTCTTGATCACTTACGATCACCCCGTCTTAGCTCTTCTTTGTATACCTGGAGAACCTTCCTGATTCCGTCCCGCGCGATTTCGGCCTGGTTGCTATAATAGCCTTCTTCGATGAGCTTATCCATCTGTTTCTTAAGCTCTTTACCGACACGGATATGGATCAATTGAGTCATGTATTTGATACTCCTGCTAATATCCTAAAATGTATCATTTTGATATATATAAATGTATTGTTTGATATTGTTTTGTTAAGAGTATAATATTAGTATCATTTTAGTATAATAAGAGTATAATATTTGAATAAAGAGTATCTGATATGTATAATAAAAGTATAAAAAAAATATAAAATATAAAAATTTGTGTGATTATTGATATAGAATCGTGATATAAAGAGTATCATAATGATATGATTATTAGGAATATTATTATTTCTAGAATTTTATGTAGATTTAGATAATGTGTATGACTTACAGAAAAAAATGGTGGCCCCGCGGATGTGTGGACTCCAAACTTGCCAAGTTTGATCAATGGCGACTAAGTGAGACATTCCTATCGGAAGTCTCACGAATCTGTATAATATTATAGAAAAAAATGGTGGCCCCGCGGAGATTTGAACTCCGGACCACCCGATATCTGTAATCGGCGTTCGGAAATTGGACGCCAATGTATCAGTCGGGCACTCCACCAGACTAAGCTACGGGGCCATACGCCTCTGGTCAGACTCGAACTGACGACCTTGCGGTTTCGATCAGCTGGTTAACAGCCGCACGCTCCACCTACTAAGCTACAGAGGCAACACCCTGGAGGGGTTCCTAAATTTATTTATAAAGCTTTCTATAGGTCTTCAGGCGTCATGGTCAAAGAATTCTGCTAATTTGGACTGCGATTTCATTTCGCGTAACAGCAAGCTTCCTGAGAGTATCTTCTCTGCATCATACCCAAATTTTTTTCTGATCAATGACCTCGCATAGTCTAACATGAGCCCTGTCGATCCGAAAGAGAGGGGCTTAGAAGATATGGTCTTTCTTGCAGCCTCTCTGCAGACCCATACACCCAAAGGAAGAGAATACTCTCCGGTTATGATGCGGATAGCGAGAACACTCGATTGTCTTTTCATCTGGGAAAGCTTCTCAAGTATAGGGAGCCTGGCAGCATAGTACCCTCCTGCGCAGTTCTCTGCATACTTTTTCCTTCCTGCAAACGGCTCGTAATCGGTCGTGAAATCATATTCTCCTGATGTGTTCCATGAGGTCTTTGGCATGTAGACCTCGAAAAGCTCATAGCTCCAAACTTCCGGGAACATGAGGACAAGGTAATAATTACCCAGATATCCACCGAAGTATGCTAGGTGGTCTGTCTCAGGAAATGTTCTCACATTGTTCAACAGATCCTTTCCTACAGTATCATCCACAGCAGTGATGCTCCATCTGGTGGGCACGAGCTTTCGCTCGGTCTTCACTCCGATGTTACCGGTCGAGAGGAGTTTTGTCAGGAAACTCTCAGTGAATCCTTTCTTGAACAGGCCAGTCATAGCGCCTGTCGCCTTGAGGTCATCATCATCAACAACCCGGTCCACTTTCCTGTCAACAAATGGATTTGATGTGATCTCTGCTTTCTTGAGTGACGCATTCGGACCTGTAGGCGCACGATAAGGATCAGTATTGAGCCTGAATTTCGGACGGTCCTTGAGACTCACTTCCAGTTCAACTGATTTACTCGCCATCCCTATCTCTTTAGAGAGGTCAAGCATAGCGCTACTGCCTTTTATCGGAGATCTGAAACGAGAATTTATGAGGGAACTCCGAAAATCGACTATATCAGGGATGCCAAGCGACCTTGCAGCCCAGTACCTCGGAGCATCGAGCTTCCATGATGTCTCGTCGCCATCAGGTCTTGAGAGAAGACCTACATTCACATTAGGATAACCATAGCGACCGATGAAGACGGATGGAGAAGCGCCCTCGAAATCAGATTTCTGCACATTATCCTTGTGCTTGGTCCAGGCATCGGCTTTCGTGAGAATCGCACATGATTCTCTTCCGCAATGACCTCTTCCCTTACATCTCATACAGAGAACTCTCATGGCGTCCAGGTAATGTTCTCTTAGATAAAAATATTGCTACTGTACATTTTCTAAATAGCCTTTTGCAAACCCTTATAAGAAGAAGTATGCTTCTGAACATCATGAAAGCTGTCAGCCTGCTCTCTGTCGGAATCGATTCACCAGTAGCTACGCAGCTCATGACCTCACGAGGAGTCGAGGTCATAGGGATCAATTTCAGCCAAGGAAATGAGGACCTACTGAAGAGAATCATGGAGAAGACAGGAGTCAAGAGATGCATAGTGATGGATATGAACCATTTCCAAAAATCTATCCGCAGAGATGAGAAGATGAGGTGCATCATGTGCAAACGATTCATGTATCGAATCGCAGAACGGATAGGTAAGGAGGAAGGGGCTGAGTTCATAATCACAGGAGAGAATATCGGTCAAGTAGCGTCCCAGACAATCAGCAATATGGTCACAATCAGCAAATCCGTCAGCATTGATGTTGTGAGACCGCTTCTATGTTATGATAAGAATGATATCATCAAGGTCGCGAGAGAGACAGGTACATATAGCCTCTCTATAGAACGGAACGGCAGATGTCCGTATGTTCCAGCGAGTCCTTCTACGAGGACTATTGAGAAGCGGGTTCGATTACAGGAGTCACATATCCCTTTGCAGGATCTCATGGATGAAGCGATCTCCAACGCAAACGAAATACATTTAAAGAAAGTCTGAGTGAGATATAATATGGGACTGACTACAAAAGAAATCAAGACAATCCAAGACGAGATCGAGTTCGCAAAGGATCCTATATATTTCTTCCATGATGATCCGGATGGACTTTGTTCATTCTTACTCTTTTACAGGCAGATCCGTGCAGGGAAAGGAATCGTAGTCAAGACCAGGCCTAACATCGATGAAAAATTCCTTAGAAAAGTCCAGGAATACGATCCAGATAAGATATTTGTACTTGATATCGCTAATGTAGAGCAGGATTTCGTTGATACAGTAAAAAAACCTATGATCTGGATAGATCATCATGGAGTCCAAGATATTCGGGGAATCAAGTACTTCAACCCCCGGAAACACAAGAAGGATGATAATGTCCCTGTCTCAAGCATGTGTTATGATGTCGTTCAAAAAGATATGTGGATCGGAATGGTAGGTACAGTAGGAGACTGGACGCTCCCTCATTTTACTGATAAATTCAAGAAAGAGTACCCTGATCTGCTTCCTGAAGATGTAAATCGTCCTGAAGATGCACTATTCGCCACTGAGCTGGGTAAGCTCATCAGGATATTCTCGTTCATACTTAAAGGTACGACTTCAGACGCGCTCAAATATGTTAGGGTTCTAACCAGAATCGATTCTCCTTACGAGATACTCAAGCAAGAGACCAGCCAGGGAAGATTCATCTACAAAAAATATCAGACAATCAATAAATATTATCAAGAGCTTCTTAAAGACATCATCAGCAAGGTAGGGAAGGAAAAAATGATAGTATACCTCTACCCTGAAAGCAAGATGTCGTTTACTGGTGATGTAACCAACGAACTCCTGTACCGTTATCCTGATAGGATCATCATAGTAGGCAGGGAAAGTTCAGGTGAGATGAAATGCAGCCTCAGGTCACCAAAGAATCTTCCTATCGAACCAGGTCTCCAAAGAGCCCTTGTCGGAGTAGAAGGATATGGCGGCGGTCATGAGAATGCATGCGGTGCAGTGATAAAGAAAGAAGATTTTGAAACATTTATCGAACAATTCAAGAAAGAGATGAACATTTCATAAAGTTTATATACATGGAACACCAGTGAGTCATTGTGAACCTAATGCCTGAAACTGAAGAACAGGAATTGGAGGAAGAAGAGCTTTGTCCGTGTGGATCAGGGCTTAAATACGAGAGGTGTTGTGGGGGATAACGCCCTTTAGGGGCATAGAGACACCAGTAACTTTTTATATGACCTCGTTTCTCTATTTTTCTCACTCTTGAGCGTTTTTCGAGGGTAAATTTTAATATTTTACAGGCAATTTGATGGGCCTATAGCTTAGTCATAGCAAACTTTTTCAAAGTTTGATCAAAGGAGGCGGGTTTCACTTCGTTCAAGCCCGCTTGGTCAAAAAAGCGGAGATAGTATCACATTCACAATGGGCCTATAGCTTAGCCTGGTATAGCGTCCGGCTCTTAACCGGAAGGTCGGGGGTCCGAATCCCTCTAGGCCCATTCTTTTCTATTACAAACTTTTATTAACGGGGTGAGGTCTCGGATTATTATGCCGATTCGAGGGATAATAACTGATGTCGATGGAGTGATTGTAGGGGCAGCAGGCAATGGGAATTTCCCTCTTCCAGGGCAAGAGATTGTCGATGCACTTCAATCGCTTCATAATAAAGGTCTCATGGTCTCGCTATGCACAGGTAAACCTCATTTCTCAATCTCTCAGATTGCTCAATACTTCCCTGGACCGCATATCTCAGATGGGGGAAGTGTCATATTCAAGGAGGGCAAGAAATGCAAAGCCTGGGAAATAAATCATGACATCATCCCTAAGATAGTCTCAAAGCTTCAAGGTGAAGGCATATTCACGGAGTTCATGGCAGGACAGGATTGGTATGTGGAAAATGATCAAGAGATATCCCTAACTCATCTGAAAGTGCTCCAAAAGCCACCTATCGTCGTTGACAAGCTCTCTAATGTAACCGAACCTGTACAAAAGATTGTCGCAGTCATCAATCATCCATCAAAGGAAGAGGGAGTGGAAAATATGCTTTTGGAATTCTCAGAAGATATTACGCTTTCCTGGGCTATCCATCCATCAATGCCTAAAACACGTTTCGGTATCATCACAGCCAAAGGCATCACGAAAGAGACCGGAGCCAGATATCTGTCAGAAATAACAGGGATACCTCTTAGCGAGATGCTGGGTGTAGGAGATGGAGATATGGACTGGGACTTCATCAAGCTCTGTGGATATAAAGCAGCTATGGGAAATGCACAGGAAGGGCTGAAAAAGAAAGTGAAAGAGCAAGATGGGTTTATAGGGAAAGAAGTCGATGAGGGAGGATTCTTAGATGTCCTTAATCATTTCGGCTTCAACTGATTCTCACGTTCCATAGCAATGAAACCGATTATCTTCCTTGAAATCCTGCTTCCGAATCTTCTGTCTTGTTGACACTTTCCGCTCATCTCTCCATCTGAGTGGACCGGAAATCTCCTGCAGATATCAGGGCGTGAATCGTATACTTTACACATCTTTTTTTTTGGATCTAAGAAAATACAGTGATTCCCAATGTGCTTCAAGAAAATGCCGTGATCAGTCTGCTTGCTGAAATCTTTTTTTCCAGCAGCTTTCAACCGTTGTATGTCGTTTTCTGTCAACTTGACATCCAGATGGCAGCAGAACCCGCATCTGATGCACTCAAAATCATCCATATGATCTAATTGTGATCTAGGCAACTATAAGGGTATCTATGTCGAAACATATTTCATAACAATATTTATAAATGATGGAGCATTTTCAGACCCTATGCGCGCGGGTGGCCAAGCGGCTAAGGCGATCGGCTGCAACCCGATTATTCCTGGGTTCAAGTCCCAGCCCGCGCTTCCTTTTCCAATACAATGAAGATTCTCATCGGACATTTCAAGAGAACCAGGAAATACCTGGTCAAAGACGAGTCTAAGGACTTCCATTGCACAGAAGGTGTGATAAAATCCGAAGATATGAAGGAAGGAAGCACCGCTGTCTCGAACACAGGCAAGGAATTCACTGTATTCTCCCCTACTTTTATCGATCTGTATGGTAAGATCAAGAGAGATGCCCAGATAATCCCTCTAAAAGATGTCGGAAGGATAATCACTGAAACCGGTATCAATAAGGATTCAGTGATAGTTGATTGTGGGGCCGGATCAGGAGGTCTCAGCTGCTTCCTCGCAGGAATCGCGAAGAAGGTGACTACTTATGACATCAGAGACGATTTTATCGCTATCGTCGAGAAAAACAAGGAATTTCTTGGTCTTTCGAACCTGACAATCAAGAAAGGAGATTTCTATGAGGGTGTTGATGAAAGAGATGCAGATGTCGTCACCCTAGACCTACCAGAGCCATGGAAAGCCCTTGGAAGCGCATATGATGCCCTTAAGACAGGAGGATTCCTGATGTGCTACAATCCGACCATCCCTCAGATAAGCGATACAGCTGAGGCTATCAGAAAAGACGGCAGATTCGCCATCCAGAAGATCATAGAGATCACAGAACGTGAATGGGAATTCGACAAACGAAAAATCCGTCCGATATCCAGGACTACAATCCATTCAGGGTTCCTCCTCTTCTCTCGCAAGCTTTAAATATCTCCCATTCTCTTCTTATGCTTATGGAAGTAGACAAGGAGATCGAGGAGCTTAACAAAAAAATCAGCAGAGTCCTCTCGAATGAGTCTAAGATCATGAAGAAGCTCGATCACATAGAACAACAGGAAATTGTGATTGAAAAAGAGGAACGACAAGAGATCAAGGAAGAGAAATCCATCGAATCTCTTGAGCATGAAGAAGTGGATGAGCTGAAGAAGCTCGAGGCTCTTGAGCAGGAAGTGAAGAGGTCAGTCGTCCCTCACCCGCTTACCAAAGTAACCTACAGGGATGTCATCAAAGGGACTATCGGAGCTTTTGTGGGCATAGTCGGCCATTTTTCCTTCTTAGAGGCAGTTCATCACTCGGAACATATGTCATATCTACGTGCAACTATGCTCTTGGTCACATCCTTCATCATAGGTGTACTTTTCATATATTTCTCTGGATTCAGAAAAGTAAAAGAAGTCAGGGTGCTTTCATTTATACCTATCCGGGTAACGCTGATATTTTGTGTCGCTATATCAGTAATCCTAATAACTCTTGCGCTCTTCGGGGTGATCACAACAGAATCGAGTTTAGAGGAAGTCTATAAGATGGTCTCTACCACAAGCATACTTGCTATGCTTGGCGCAGGCACAGCAGACCTAATAGGTGAAAGATAATGGACCTGAAAGATAAACTACAATCATTGATAGACCAGCTCAAGAAGGAACAACATATAGAAGCGAAGATGGAGCATATTTTTGGAGGATTGATTCCGCTCATCGAGAAACTGAAAGTGACAATCGTCGAGCTTCGTGATGAAGAAGACAATGAAATCAGGGATCTTGAGAAGCGTATCGATAACGTCCTCACAAGCCTATCCCATATCGCAGAGAAACGGATTGATGAGCTCAACCCAATGTTCAAAGAAGTCAAGAGGATATCTAAAGAGGATGCGATGAAGATCGAGGACGTCCAGAATGTCTTCCTGAAGCTCTATAAACACCTGAAGGTATTGGACCAAGGAATCGAGGATATCGTCTCGAAACCGGTGACCCCTGTAAAGCTGAAAGAAATCCAAGATATGATCCATACCATCCATGAAGAATTCCATAGGGTGATGGAAGAGACTCAATCAGTCGAAGAAGATGTCGAAAGGAAAGCAGCTTAAGTATAGTAACGCTTTCCTTCACTTCTCTGTTTCCGGTCCATCTGCGACTCTTTCTTGTTTATCCTTGGCCGCATGTTTTCCTGGTCCCTACGCATGGTGATATCAAGTTTTTTAAGGAAGAGATTCATCCCTTCTTCCATGCTGTACGGTCCGTCAGCTGTCCCTTTCTCGGCAGGGATACCGTCAAATACCAAGATGTTGTCAGAGATATAGTCCGCGAAGAGGAGATCGTGATCCACCACGAGCGCAGAAGTCCCTCTTTTTTCCATGATATCCCTTATGACTCTCGCGACGATCATCCTCTGCTCGACATCGAGGTAAGCAGACGGCTCATCCATAAGGTAGATACCAGCTTTCTTAGAAAGACATTTCGCTATCGCGACCCTTTGGAGTTCCCCGCCTGAGAGTTCACTTGTCAGCTTTGTCAGGAGCGGCATTATCTCAAGAGGGTTCATGATCTCGTTCTCATACTTGTAGACAGATTCCCCAAGGATATTTTGCACAATCTCATCAGGGAGATCTACATATTGGGGTTTATAGCTCAAAGTGACCTGGCCTTCAACAGCACCTTCATCCGCTTCGATCTCTTCAGCAAGAATCCTTACGAAACTGGTCTTACCTATCCCGTTCTCTCCGAGGATACTGGCCACTTCGTTCATATTGACTGATCCTTTATCTGCTGTTAAATTAAATTTTCCTAGCTTTTTCTTTATCCCTTTCCAGGATATGATCTTTTCCTTTGATTTGCTCATGCTAGGCGGTTTTCCATAGAACTTTAGTTCTTTATCCCTGAAACGGACATTCTCTTCCTTGAGATATCCGGACAGATAGATGTTTATCCCTGCTTTCGTCGATTTAGTCTGGCTCGCGATACCATAAGTCCCTGGCTTTCCATAAAGAAGGTGGATAAGATCAGCGAGATAATCAAGAATGATAAGGTCATGTTCAATCACCATGACAGCGGTCTTATCGTCTGCTAGGCTCCTGATGAACCTTGACACATTTATCCTCTGTTTGATATCAAGATAAGAAGTCGGCTCGTCAAAGAAGTAGACATTGGCTTTCTTCAATACAGTCGCACAGATGGCAACCCTCTGAAGCTCTCCTCCAGATATGTCGCCCACCTTGTTGTCCAGGACTTTATTTATATCAAGAGTGTTGACGTATTCATCTAATTTCCCTTTCTCATCGACTTTCTCAAGGAGTTCTCTTACAGTTCCGTCGTATTGTCTCGGGATCTCTTCTACTTTCTGCGGTTTAAGCGAGAGAGTTATCTCTCCTGCTTTCACCATGTCAAAGAACTGGTGGGCCTCAGTGCCCTTGAAGTATTCGATGACATTATCGTAACTTGCCTCATCCATCCCCAGATTCGGTCTGATGATGCCTGCAAGGATCTGGATCGCTGTCGATTTCCCTATACCATTCCTTCCTATGACTCCTACTACTTTGCCGAAGATAGGGATAGGGAGATTGTAGAGTGCGAACCCATTCTGACCGTATCTATGGATCGGGTCCTTATTTAGTTCTTCTGGGAGATTAATGAT
>JAUUYB010000012.1 GCA_030590605.1 Candidatus Woesearchaeota archaeon | reverse complement strand
CCAGCTCGCAGGCACTGAGAAGGATATGGCAGACATGATAATGAAGAGACCTGAGCTCATAAGCCCATACTTCAAACCTGTCTCCAGAGAAGAACATACCAGATATGGTTTTGTCGACATCCTGGGATATGAGGACAAGACGCTGACCGTGGTTGAATGCAAACGTTATTGCGGAGACCCAAAAGCGGTTGACCAGCTTAGGAGATATGTGAAAGCTATCATGAAATCAAAAGGGGTGGATAAAGTCCAGGGAGTATTGGCATGCCCTTCGATATCTCCAAAAGCGAAAAAGATGCTCGCGGATTATGGGTATGGTTTTGTTGAAGTCAGGCCTCCGAAGTATCTTGAGAGATATGACAGATTACAGATGAAACTGGACGGATTCGAATGATAGTGGATGACAGGGTATATGGGGAAGTAGATATAAGCGAGCCTGTGCTCCTGGAGTTGATGGAGACCGATGCCATGCAGAGGTTGAAGGGAGTAAATCAGGCAGGCGCATCGAAACTCATACTGAATAAGCCGATCTCTCGCTATGAACATTGTGTAGGCACCATGATTCTTCTGAAGAAGCTCGGCGTAGGTGTAGAAGAACAGATAGCCGGCCTGCTTCATGATGTGGCGCATACTGCATTCTCTCATGTGGTGGATTTTGCATTTCCGAACCAGGACCATGATTTTCATGAGCGATTCCATGAGAAGATAGTTCATAATTCGAAAATACCCCAGATACTGAAACAGTATGGTTTTGATATCGATAGGTTATTGGATGATACCAACTACCCGATTCTGGAACGGAACCTTCCTGATCTTTGCGCAGACAGGTTGGATTATACATTCCGCGATATGGCAGGATATCTCGATTCAAAAGAGGCTATGGAACACATAGAGAGACATCTGAAAAGTCTAAGAGTCAAGGATGGTAAGATTGTGCTGGCAAACTTCAGGGACGCAGCCCAGCTGACGATGGATTTCATTACACTCAATAGATGGGTATGGGCGCGGCCATTGGAGGTCGCTTCGTTCCACCTTCTGGGCAAGGCGATGCGGAGGGCAAAGGAGTTAGGCATCCTGACTATGGATGATTTTTTCCTTGATGATGATGCAGTATACGGGAAGCTTGAAAATTCAGGAGACTCTAAGATCCTTGAAACTCTTTCAGTCCTTAGAGACGGGTTCTCTGTAAGGATTGATGACCGTTCTCCTGATTTGGTCTGCAAGACGAAAGCAAGATACATAGATCCTGAATTTATCACTGCAGACGGACTCAAGCGCGTATCAGATCATTCCGATGCACTGAAGAAAGCGATAGCAAAGCATCGGAAGTTCGTAGAGGAGGGTTACAACCTTAGGCTCATTTCTTCTTCGGTTCCTTCATCTTCTGAGTGACACCGATCTTCTTGCCGCAACCTTCACAGGAAAAGATATATGATGGCACTCCTTGGAATGTTTTCCTTTTGTAGATGGTCTCTGCGAACCCTTCCTTGTGACAATATGGGCAGGTATATTTGATTTCTAATGTGAGGGCTTCCTCATGCTCCTGTTTTTCTTCTGTGTGCCCGCATTCAGGACAGACATATTCTTTGGCGCGTATCTTGACTTTTCCTTTGACGACAGGCTTTCCCATCTTGGCCTTACCGCAGGCAGGGCAGTCGATCTTATAGACCCATGCTGTCAAATGACCGTCATTTTCAAGTGTCCTGTTTGTAAAATATAATACTTCTTCCATGTTTTCTGGTTCTCTCATGATATATCACCTAATCGATTATTGTAGCTATGAACATAAGTACTGTGTTTATCGGGAGGAGTTGGATGATCGGGATCGGGATTAAGCATTTAACAGCGCCTATAGCACCGAATGTGTACCTTGCCCAGTTTGGTTCTGTCGCAAGGATGAAAAACACGACAAGAGCTCCGCCGCCTGCGACGAAGTCGAGGACTCCTGGGACAGCGATCGCCATGAGGTCAAGGATATCTATGAAGATCGCGAAGGGCATCTTGTAGGCATCGGCGATGAAGTCGAAGAACATAGCGATAGATGCTGTGACAAGGAAGAATGCCAATAAGATAAGGAGGGGATTGGAAATGAATGCATGCGTGAAGAGGTTATCTGGGAGAAAAGAGGTAAGCGTGTTGCTCATATGAGCATTCAGGTTCGCCAGGAAATCTCCTATCCCTCCCGGAATCCAGTCGAGTATGGACGGTTGGATCGTCTCTGCTTGAACTACATCCATAGGCATTGTTACTTCCTCTTTATCTCTATGCTTATCGCATTTTCATTGACCCGTATATACTTCGGACAATCTGTGTATTCAAACGACTCCTTTTCGCAATATGCTATGATTTTCTGTTTCTCTTCTTCATTCTTGAAAGCGACAATGACATTTAGGCCATCAAGATCCGGATGGAGGATAGTGAGGTCTTTAAGGTCATTTTTCACCTTCCTGGCGAGGTTTGTCATGTTCTGTATCCGTTTAGGCCCTTCTTCTAGTTTATTATCGATTTCCTGGATCTCTTTTTCTGAGAACTCTGGATTGACATAATGGGTCATGGCTACTTCGAAAAGTTTCTTGTTCTTGAATGAGATGAATCCTCCTTTTCCTGCATTTACCGGTTTCCATTTCCCGAAAGATCCTACGATAAGGTCTGCATAATCTCCATCGCATTGTTCCTTGTTTCCTATGCTCCCTGAGGCATCGAGTATGACTGTACATATTCCCTTACACAAAGAATAGATTTCTTGCATAGGTTGTGCTGCATAATACCCTGCAGGGTTGGTATATATGAACCCGGCAGCGTTTCCTAATCCTAGATATCGTCTAAGGTCTTCAAGGTCTATGAGACCATAATCTGTTTTCACTTCATCGCTGAGGAGGCCGATTTTCTTGGGTGTTTGCCTGAAAGTGAGCCACCCGCCTTGATCTGGGATGATCATGCTTTTCTTCTCTTCTGACATATCCTTTGCTGTCCTCATAGCTAGAAGGATTGAAGCGTTCGCTCGCTTGGTGAGCAGGGCATATTCATGCCCTGTATAGTCTCTTATCCGTTGTAAGATGTTATCCATTCTTTTTCTTCCTGTCGATGGTCTTTTTATGTCTTTCCCTAATGATGATGAGGATGCTCAATAGTGAAAGGACCATGATGAGTACGACCAAGAGTGATTCACTCTCTTTTGTGAAACGTGTCTCATTAGGAGAGGGGGTTTCTTCTTGAGGTATCTTCTCTCCAGGTAGGAGATTGATCCCATATTCCTTCTTGAAGTCATCGATATCTTCATCAGAGTCTCTGATGAATTCTGTGATGATAGGTCCTTGTGCTGTATCCGTTGATTTCGAGGCAGTCGGACTTCCTGTTTCCTGAATCGTGATATTGAAGTTGGTCAGACTCCATGGTTCTGCTGTCACTTCGTAGATTTCTGAGTCTCCTCTGTAATTGACTTGGATTTGGAATTCGAGTTGATGCCCGTCATCCGGTCGGGAGATCGTAGTGATAAAAAGGTTTCCGTCTGTCTTGACTACTGCGGGGAATGATTCACCTGTCTCTATATCCGATACAGTGATTGCGATAGAGAACTTATCAGTCCCTTCCACCCAGCCATAGATGGTCGTTGGAGAATATCCTACCCCCCACACTATAGGTATGACTAGGAAAATCATGCAGATGAGGGAGATTTTCGTTTTCATGAGCTGTTGTAAGTCACATTTTCCGTGACCCTTATGAAGTATCCTTTGTCTTGTTTGAATGTATAGACTTCGTCCCATACTCCTACGATAAATATCTTGTATCCTTTGTCGAAATTGTCGAATTCATACACCCTGTCATATTTGCCTTGGATCTGTGAAAGCACGCTCGCGACTGTTGTGTTGCCTATGATGAGAGGCACTCCGAATAGGTTATAATCAGGAGAGAAGTTGATTGACATGTTGATCCTTGATCTGCCTGTGGTGATAAGGCTGGTATTGACACTGGTCTTGACCCAATATCCAAGATCAGGTTTTATTGTGTAGATCGTATCCCAAACACCCACTATAAAGATGTTATAAAATTTTTGTTCATTGCTGAATTCATAGACATTCGTGTAATCTCCGTTTATAGATTTGAATACGTTTTCAATTGAGTTATTGGCAAATTCATATGGGAACGTGACTAGGTTATATTCTGCTCCTGGAAGAGAGACAAGAGTCTGGTTGGTAGCGACTATCAGCGCGGGAGACTCGCAGGATGATCCGCTTGCATTGGCATGGATCCTGTAGTAACGGTGGGTTGAATCAAAGGAGGTATCTGTCCAGGTTGGTGTTAGAACTGTTACGCTAGGCGATCCTGTGAAGTTCAGCATCCCTTCTGTCGGGTCATCTGTATAGAAGATTGTGTAGCCAGTAGCCCCTGGGATTGCGTTCCAGGTGATCGAGATCGTGCTGTCTGTTACATTGAACCGGCTTATGGGAGAGAATCCTCCTGTACAGTTGAGGGCGTTGGAGCTGTTTATCCGTGTGAAGAAATGATATGTCACGTTGGTGTTGACAGGCAGTAGGAATTGGAAATCTACGGACGTGTTTTCGAACCCGATGCCTCCAATCACATCTGTCACGAACGCCAATTCAGTCCCCTGCAGGAGGGCACCGGTATAGTAGTCTCCTAGAAATGAGAATGTCTTGGCGGATATCAGGTCATAGGTATTGCTTCCGATAGTGAAGTTATGCAGTACTTTGAATGTATTGTTGCTTGATGTGATATGGTCCGAGGAGATATTGAGGTAATTATCGATGTCTGAGTGGTTGGCAGGCTGGAATGCTGCGGCGTCAAGGGTGCTGTTCATGGATGCGATGATGGTGGCGACTGTTCCGGGGTCATTGTCATGGAGGTAGATGAAGTTCACGTCGCCTCCGCTAAAGGTGATATTGTCTGTCAGGCTCAGGTTCGATGTGACATTTCCCTGGATACCTATCCATAATAGGCTTTGGGTGTTCGCGATGATGTCTACCCTCGTCACATTCCCTCCTTCTGAGACGATATACCCTGTATATGCAGGCTTGATCAGGAAGAAACTTGCAGAAGCGATAATAAGTATTCCGAAGAATAGCATAATCAATACATAAAAGAGGTCATAGTCCTTCTCTTTCATACATCCTTCACCGATTTTAGGGTATATAAATTTACCTCCTCGAGGGCTTAGTAGTAAGTTGTGGTGGTGTCTTCCCACCGAGCGTTCTTTATTTGTTCCAAAACAATTATAAAATACAGGATGAACCAGACCCAGTATGAAGGTGACCCTTGACTTGAAGAAATCTCTTGAAGAGAATGCATCTATCTACTTTGACAAGGCGAAGAAGATGAAGAAAAAAGTATTAGGCGTTGAAGAGACGCTTAAAAAGATCCAGAAACGGCTTGATAGGGAAGAAAGGAAGATAGAAGCAGATAAGCCAGAAGAAAAGGTTGTCAGAAAGAAGCAGTGGTTCGAGAAGTTCAGGTGGTTCAGGTCAAGTGAGGGATTTCTTGTGATCGGAGGCAGGGATGCGACTTCGAACGAGATCGTAATCAAGAAGCACGCTGAGAGGGGGGATATTGTCTTCCATACGGATATGGCGGGGTCGCCGTTCTTCGTAGTGAAGGCTGAAGGGAAAAAGGTTGGCGAGGCGACTATAAGTGAAGTTGCCAACGCTACTTGTTCGTTCTCCCGGGCCTGGAAACTAGGCCTCGGTACATCTGATGTTTTTTATGTGGATCCGGAACAGGTCACAAAAGAGGCGCAGTCAGGTGAGTATCTCCAGAAAGGCGCATTCATGATAAAAGGAAAGACAAATTATGTAGATAATAAGATTGATGTGGCGATCGGAGATCTTGATGGTGCGATAATGGCTGGACCAAAAGCAGCAGTGACAGCCCATTGCAAGGAAATGCTTGTCATACTCCAGGGAGACGACAAGCCCAGCTCAATCGCAAAGAAGGTAAAGAAGAAAGTCGGTGGAGAGCTTGACGAGATCATCCGTGCGCTGCCTTCAGGCGGTATGAAGATCGAAAGGTCACGCTGACCTCACCACTTGAAAAAATTCTTAAGCTTTGCCTTTCTGGCAAAGATTGAAAGCTCGCGTTCGATCCGCGCAGATTCAGGATAGGATTTCTCTCTTATCCGAAACTCTCTTGTATGGTGGGTGGTCCTTCCGTTCTTGCTCGTGAACTTCAGCCGTTTGTGTAAGAGTTCGTGATACATCACATAGTCGATGAGTTCGTCCTTACCTCTAAGGTTGGGGTTTATGGTGATTGTGTCGGTGTGGTAGTTGTAGGAGCCCATGGTTGTGGATGCAGGCCTTCCAAAACGTAGATTCGGCTGCTCTATCATACCAGAGAAGTGGGTATCATTCACGCGGTCGAAAGAATTGAGGAGATTTGGGTCTGCCCCTGTCTTAGGTGCTGCCACATGGACTTTCTTGATGAAGATGTGATAGAGTCTCATGCTTTCGGTCTCACCTTTTTTCTTGAAGAGCTTGAGCATGAGTTCCTGGAGAAGTCCCATTGTGATGTCATCGCCGACTTTTTTCCATTCCTTTGAGAGTCCGAAAGTTATGATATCACCTTGCTTTCTGACATTGGCATTGAAGCTTGAGAATCTGCCGGAGTGTGTTATGCTGAAACGATACCTGTCTTGATCCCTATCTGGGAAGAGGTCTGCGAACGCTTGTTTGGCGAGTTCATTTCCTCTCATTCTTCTGATAGACCCAGACCATCATTCTGGTTAGAACTTTGTTGTACATAATAGTTGTTTAGAGCGACCTGCTCAAATATCATCATGGACCTCATATCTGAGGATCGCACAGATCTTTCCCATATCCCTCAGCTGCACACCTTCTCTTGTCTCTGTAGAGATGATGTGGATTTCGCTTCCGAGCTCCTCTGCTTTTTTCTCGAACTCTCGTATTGTATCATCCTCTAGAGCTTCAGAGAGGAGAAGTTTATCGACTGTTCCTGTTTCAAGTTTCTGCATCACTTGGGATTCTCCATAGGCGCACATCTTTGGTTTAGTGGAGAGCAGGGTAAAGAATTCTGCCACGATATTCTTCTCCTTCATGATCTCTTCATTAGCGAGGATATCTGCGCTTCGCTCGACTAGTTCTTGGAGTCCGAAATCACCGGTATATGAGATATCCTTGATTCCGATGATCTTTTTCTTTAGGTCTCCTGTGAGAAATCCTCTATCTATGAATTCATATTTTGTAGGGCCTGGACCGCCGACGATGATCCCTTTCAGGTTCTTGTTCCCTAGGAATTGGTCTTGTGCCATCCCGGAGATTTTCTTGTAGAAATCCTTGGCTGCGTCTTCCCTTAGCCTGCCGTAACGTGCTGCAGACTGACCTCCTGCCTTGGTCTTTCCAGGGACATTTGATTTTGATGAAGTGAGCGGGATGATTGTCTTTCCTTTGAGGACAGCGATGTTTCCTTCTCGCCTGTCCAGTACTATGAGCCCATAGATCTCTTTGATATCGAGCATGTCATCCAGTGCGTCGAGGATGAACAATTTATCGCATCTGTAGATACGCTGGTTAAGTGGCACTGGAGGTTCGATTGACCATACCTTTAGGTCTTGCTGGCCTTCTCTTTCAGCGACGTTCCCTGAGAATGCGCAAAGACCATGAGGAGGTGTCTTGGTGAATAATCTGAGATGCTGTATCATCCGCTCAAGAGCATCGATGACGTTCTTTCTGGTAGATGCCGACTTGATGTTGCTTGCAGTCCCTTGTTCCTGGGAAAGATGATTGATGACTTTGGTTAGGTCGTATCCTGCTGGGATATAGACAGTGACAAGTTCAGTATGCCTGCCTCTATATCCAGCTAGCTCTTTGATGAGCTGTTTCAGGTCATACCGGTCTTTAGCGCCGAGTGTCATGGAAAAGGAGAGCGGTTGGAGTGTATATAAAGGTTTTGGAGGAACTCCTATAACAGGTGTTGATTTCTAATTTTTTATTTGTTGATTCTAAGAAAAAAATATGCGGCAGCCGGAATTCGAATCCGGATTACCACCGTGGCAGGGTGGAGTCCTAGCCATTAGACTACTGCCGCATGAGGATTGACTAATATCAAGCTTTTTATAAAGTTTTTGAATGGCTTAGAAGAAAATGTATAGGCGGGTAGTTCCATCATATATTCTTAAGAGAGTAATCCACACTCCCGAGCCCGACCTCTTCTGCATGCTTTATCATCACTAGGCCCTCGACATTTGTCTCTTTCTTGAACACATCAGTTCCGATTTTCTCTTTTAGCTTTTCAAAACAAGCATTATCTATAGCGACTGGGTCTGTAGAAAAGAACACCCCCACATCATCTGCTATGATCTCTGAGTCTGGTCTGCAGTCGCAATGTTTCGTTATGTCGATTGCGAAATTGATACAGATGACTTTCTTTCCTTGGAGTGCTGCGGTGGCGTATTCAGCTGTCCGTTCCATCAGTTGTTCGCATGTCGATGCGCCCCAGGGCACATCTATCGCACCTGTCGGGCAGGCCGAGATGCACATTGCACATCCGACGCATGCTTGCGGGTCGATGGATGCCTTGCCGTCGATCTCAATTGCATCATGATCGCATACCTTCTTGCAGGCTCCGCAAGCTGTGCATGCATCCTGTCGGACTGTCGGGTTGACTGATGCGTGCATTGCCATCTTGCCCTTACGGGAGGCCATTCCCATCCCTGCGTTCTTGATGGCTCCTCCGAATCCTGCCATGATATGGCCTTTGAAATGGTTGACTAGGATGACAGTTTCACAGTCTTTGTATGCCTCGCCGATCCATGCTTCATGGAAATGCTTTCCATCTATAGTTACCCTATATTCTTCATTCCCATCCTCTCCGTCTCCGATGACGATAGGTATTCTGAGGTCTCCGAACCCATGTTCTATTGCGAGCTGTTTGTGTTCGCTTCCCTTGACCCGTCTGCCTTTGTAGAGTGTGTTGGCATCGCTTATGGATGTGTCACATCCGTTCTTCAAAAGGAGGTCGACTATAGGTTTGATGAATTTCGCTTTGACATATCGGGTGTTCCCATCTTCCCCGAAATGAGTCTTGATGACTGTCCTTCCGTTGAATAATGGTATGAATGGCTCTAACCCTTTCTTGATGGTGTCCTCATCGACTCTTGGTGAGAAGTATACGTCTGCCATTTCTCCAAGTCAAGGTTGAGAGGTATATAATTTTTTGGAAAAAGGAGTTTGATTAAGCAAGCCGCCACAAGCGTAAGCACTGCCCCAACCGCCGCGGGTCGGGTCGGGGGTCGCCCCATCCGGGGTGGCCCGTAGCATAAATGCCTTGCATTTATGCGTCCGCCGGCTTTAGGGGCAGAGCTGGAGCGTACAAAAATCACTCTTTATTAGAAAAGAACAAACATGAATTAAGAAATGGGCCCGGCCGGACTCGAACCGGCGATCTCTGCCATGTGAAGGCAATGTCCTAGCCACTAGACCACGGGCCCATTGGATTTATGAAAAGACGAATCCTATTTAAATAGTATGGTAGAAGATGATGGGCCCGGCCGGACTCGAACCGGCGATTAACGCCTTTCTTGGCAAAAGCCTGTAAGGGCGCTGTCATAGCCACTAGACCACGGGCCCGCAAAATCAGAGAAAAATATGTGGGTATTTAAATATAACGGAAATTTCCTCTGGTTGTTTTATTCGTCCTAATGAGCGGAAATTTCCGGGATAACGGAAAATTTTCCTATCGATATTTAACCCATTTCGATAACTTTAAATAACACTAACAATAATATATTAATATACAGATTGCTATACTGGGTGTCCAAACTAAAAGAGAGGAAAACGATGCAAGAGATGATAATGGAGGTCCTGATAGAGAAGGACGATATAACCTGGCAATCCATCATACATAATTTGGTGAAAAGCGGGGAGATCGATCCTTGGGACGTCAACATAACTACTTTGACCCAGAAGTATATCAAGATTCTAAAGACCCTGAAAGAGATGGATTTCAGGATTTCAGGAAAAGTCGTGCTTGCTGCAGCACTTCTCCTAAGGATTAAATCGACCAAACTTCTTGACGACGACATAAATGAGTTCGACCGTATGCTTGCAGAGACTGAGGAGATGAGCGAAGAAGATTTCTATTATGATCTGGAGAATCCTGAGGGCGCAAACATCATCGAGGGCGAAAAAGAGAGATATAAGCTCATGCCCCGCACTCCACAGCCAAGGAAGAGGAAGGTTTCGGTCTATGATCTGATAGGTGCTCTCGAGAAGGCTTTTACTGTAAAGCAAAGGAGGATTATCAGGAACGCGCCTGCTCCGCACATGAGGATACCTACGAAGACCTCTGATATGACTTATGTCATAAGGACTGTATATAAGGAGATTGTCACACACTTCAAGAATAAGAAAAAAAAGCTCACATTCACTGATCTTCTTCCGTCTGAGACCAAGCTGGATAAGGTCTATACATTCATCCCGCTTCTCCATCTATCGAACCAGAGAAGGATCGATATGTTCCAAAAAGAGCACTTCGGTGAGATTGATATCAAGCTCCTGAAGAATGTCCGAATCCAGGAAGTAGATGAAGAGCTCGGATTAGCCTGATTTTCTCTGGATTCTATTGAAAAATCCCATTTTTTTCTCGTCTATACATATATCTTTTAGTTTTCAATTTCTTGTCATTTACATTTTCTCGTCGATAATTATGTTACCACTCTTTAGAAACGAAACATTTATATAGGACCCTTCCTGGTAGCATTACTTATGAGTAGTAAAATATTGAAAACGGGGTTGATAGGTGCTGTTTTTCTTATTTTGATATTCACAGTTTTAGCGCTTATCCCAGAGCCAGAAGAGGTTGAGATTCCATGGAAACAACCTGTGGAGTTAAGCCTGGAGCCGGAGATAAACATAGCCCAGCCTGAGCCGGTACAAGATGAACCTGTTGCAGTGACAGAGGAACCGATTGACCAGGCACCTAGTACGACTATTCTAGGGGGAAGTAGCGGAGGATCTAGTGGATCTTCAGGTGGTTCTTCAGGTGGGTCAGACGATCAGCCTGACGATGAACCAGCTGCACAGGAAGACGATCCGGTCTTGACATCTGCTGATTTTTTGAACAATCTTGGCAGTGGTACACATAGTGATGTCCCGCCGCCTTCTATACCGCAATAAGGAGGAAAGAAAATGAGAACGATAATAATGATACTGATGCTCGTCCTTACTATGGTCAGCGCTTTAGCCCTGCCCTATGAGGATGTGCTCGTGTACGATGGGATTGACCCGTTGTACGTGAGTGAGGTAAGCTTTTATGATAGCTGCCTGCTTGTAAGTGGAGGATGTGTTGTCTACCATGCTGAATATGACTTGCTGCCTTCAATGAGGATAACAGATAATATTGCAGAAGGACATGTCGTCGTCTATTATATGGGCGCAGACAGCGTTGATGTGACTGATCACATAGATAATTTAGTCATGTACCCGGTCGAGCGTGTCGATAGGAGCGATGTATTCATCATCAAGACTCCTTACAAGGCGCATCTGATGGAGTTCAGGGCTCTTGACAGTTCTGACATGCAGGTTGAGTTCCTTCACCAGGAATTGGGTGAATCTATATCTATATCTACGAGCGACGACAATGGGACGCTCATCCTTGACGGACTTCAATATCCTTTCACAGTAGATTGGATCAATGAGTCTGTTAAATTCGAACATTTCGGATGGCAGCCTGATTTCGTCGTCGAGCTTATAGAAGTGCTTGAAAACGATGCTATGTTCAAGGTCAATGGAGAGATCCTTGACTATCTTGAAGAGGTTGAGACTAAGAGGATAAACTCTTATTCATCCATCCATCTTTTCGAGACTGAAGCTGACAATGCTAGGTTCATGATCTATCAGGACCCTGGTGACAGCATCCATGATATATTACCAGAATACACTACCAAGACCTATCTTCTCGACAACGTTATGTATGAAATCGAAGTGATTCAGATCTCCTCAGCTCTGGAAGTCATATTTAGGGTCAACGGAGAGATCACTGAGATGCATATCGAAGGCGAGGAATTCGCTCTCCATGACGGTACTATTCTAGTTGTAGAGAATATCTATGACTATGTCGGTACTGAGAACCCTACAGGAGATTATGTCGAGTTCAGGCTGGTCGCTCCAAGATTCTATAATGAGATATGGGTCGATGTCGAACAGCACAGTGACGAGGTCACTAATGAGCATTTCATCTCTGAAGTGATGAGGGTCTATGCTACTCCTGATTGGGAAGTGAATGAAGAAGTATTCGAAGGAGAGGATAATGTATATGTTTTCCTAAGAGAATACGATAATGAGTATATTGATGCGATCGTCGTTTGGTACAGCGGAGATGATGTGATCTCTCTGCATATCGAAGGATGGATGGAATCCCACCTAGATGAAAATGTCTTCGAGAATCTTCTTGAAGAATATATATTCAAGTATCCATCTGACCTTGTTTTCGACTATGACACATGCAATACAAAGAAGATCTTCCTCGGAGATGCATTGAGTTCAGGTGGGAAGATAGCTGTGACTTATCAGTCTGAAGGAAACATCGATAAGGTCATCAAGCTATACAAGGAGACACATGGACCTAATTATGGGTCTGTCGCGATCCAGAACTGCTTGATAGAAAAAGACATCTGCAATACCGGAAGCGGGTTCAACTGCTTCCTTATCACATCATGCGACATGCCTTATGAACAGGAGAATGTCACTTGGGATCTGAGGGTAGAGGACAGGGTTTGCCCTGACGTCTATGATATGGAATCGATCACTCCATTGCCAGCACCCGCCTATTATAAGGAAGTCCTCCTGACTGAAGGATGGAACCTTATCTCTATCGGAAAAGGTATCGAGTTCACGAGCGATGAGGATCTTGAAGATTCTATGAGAGCTGTTTATCTTTATTCAGATGGTGAGTTCCACGACCTTCTCTTTGACGAGGAACCGCTCTCTGACATGATTCAGGAGAGGGGATATGCAGCGATCTGGGTCTACATGGATGATGAGATAGTCCTCCAGTACGAGATCGATCTTGATGAGATCCAGGAGACTGTAGAGGACCTGGATTTCACTTTCGATAGTGGATGGAACTTCTATGTTATCCTTCCGCACATGCAGGAACAGTACTATGGCGGGCACTTCGAGATTTTCGAGGATGATGGATACAGCGTGGTGAACAGCGGATTGTATTATATCTGGGACAACATGAGGAAGAACTGGCTCGCAGATGAGTACAGGGATCTTATGCATAAGGATATTGTCGGACAGGGCCTTATCGGGCAGCCGATCCTGATGAATTATAAGCAGGCGTGGACTCCTTTCTGGACTCCTGATTTGGTGTCTACGATTCCAATATTCCCTGATTTGCCTGAGGAACCGGTTCCAGTACCAGTCCCTGACCAACCAGAGATCTGATTTTTTTCTTATTTTTTTTCTTTTTTTTAGTTTCTCTCGTTCTTTATCTTTTCACAATCTTTTTAAAGGATATCTTATTCTGTATGAGAGATGGCAAAAGAATCAACTGATGAGGAGATGCAGATGCACTACCTCGAACTCCAAGTCATAGACAAGCATGTGAAGGAGATCCAACAGCAGATCGGATCACTTGATGATCAGCGGATCGAACTTGCAGTGATCAAGCAGAACATCTTGGATTTGGGCAAGACAAAGAAGGGCAGCAAGATGCTTGTACCTCTGAATAATGGCATATTCGCTGAAGCGGATCTCTCTGACACAGAAAGCCTATTGGTTAATGTAGGTGCAGGAGTGGTTGTAAAGAAGTCTGTTGAGGATACTGCCAGGATGATGGATGACCAGACTATCGAGATTACTGGGATGAGGACGAACCTCGAATCGACGCTCCAGAAGCTTGTCACTCAGGCTATGGAGATAGAAAAGAAAATCAGCGGATCAGAAGATGTTTAAGTTCTTGAAAGAAAAGCTTGGGAAAGCGATCGCTTCATTCTCTAAGAAAGCAGAAGATGAAGGAGAGAAAGTAGAGGAGACTATAGAACCAAAGGTAGAAAAACTTATTTCTGAGCCGCCGGTCAAAGAACCAAAGAAAAAACCGGAACCAGTGAAGAAACCCAAGTCCGAACCTAAAAAGAAGCCTGAGCCGATAACACGCCCTCCGAAGGAGGAGTCAGTTAAGGAAGAGCCAAAGGTCCCTGAAGCAAAGCCGGAAGAGAAGCCTGTTCCGAAGGAGGAGCCGAAGGCTGAAGCTGCTCCAGTAAAAGAAGAACCAGAAAAAAAGGAAGAATCTGAGGAAAAACCTGCTCCAAAGGATGATCTTAAGGAAGAAGCTAAGAAAGAACCAAAAGTAGATGTTCCTAAGGAAGAAGCTCCAGTAAAGGAAGAACCCAAATTAGAGCCAGAACCGATAACACCCTCTCCGAAGGAGGAGTCAGAACCGATTTCTAAGCCAGAACCTAAGAAATCCATTTGGAAAAGGCTGATCGGAAGGAAAGAGCCCGAGCCGATAACACCCTCTCCGAAGGAGGAGTCAGTTAAGGAAGAGCCAAAGGCTCCTGAAGCAAAGCAGGAAGAGAAGCCAGTTCCAAAGGAGGAACCGAAGGCTGAATCTGTTCCAGTAAAAGAAGAACCAGAAAAAAAGGAAGAACCTGAGGAAAAACCTACTCCAAAAGAAGAGCCTAAGGAAGAACCAAAAGCAGAACCCGAAAAAAAAGGTATTTTCCAGAAATTCAAGGAAAAAGTCACGAAGACCGTACTAAAAGATGATAAGTTCGATGAGCTTTTTTGGGACATCGAGATGATTCTCCTCGAGAACAACGTAGCTGTCGAGGTCATAGAGAAGATCAAAGAGGATCTTAAGGCAATGATAGTTGGCCAGGCGATTCCTAGGGGAAAGATGGTGGATCTTATCCTATCCTCACTCAAGAGATCGATTACTGAGCTCCTCGAGACTGACACTTATGACATATTCAAGAAGATGGAAGAGAAGAAGCCATTTGTCGTCTGCTTTATCGGAATCAATGGTTCTGGAAAGACTACGACTATAGCAAAAATCGCGAAGCAGTTGAAGGACAGAGGAAAAGAGGTCGTGCTGGCAGCTTCTGACACTTTCCGGGCAGCAGCTATCGACCAGCTCGCTATCCATGCAGAGAAGGTCGGTGCAAAGATCATCAAGCATGATTATGGGAGTGATGCAGCAGCAGTCGCATTCGATGCAGTCGAGCATGCCAAATCCAAAGGAAAAGATATTGTTCTCATAGATACTGCAGGAAGGATGCATTCCAATTCTAACCTCATGGACGAGCTTAAGAAGGTCGTGAGGGTGGCTGATCCTGACCTTAAGATATTCGTCGGAGAGTCAATAACTGGTAATGACTGCGTCGAGCAGGCTAAGAAGTTCGACGAGGCTGTAGGGATAGATGGTCTCATCTTGACCAAAGCTGACATCGACGAGAAGGGTGGGGCTGCACTATCGATATCATATGTTACGAAGAAGCCGATCCTCCTTATAGGGATGGGTCAGGAATACGATGACCTTCAGCTCTTCAAACCATCTATAATCACTGATTCTTTAGGGATATAGGATAAATGTTGGAGCATTTTTATTTGAGAATCCTATTATTTTCCTGTTTTTTAGAAACCTTTAAATAGTATAATCTCCAAAAATAGCAATTAGTAGTCAAAATCGTATACTGAAACGACAAATCAT
>JAUUYB010000145.1 GCA_030590605.1 Candidatus Woesearchaeota archaeon | reverse complement strand
TGAAATATTCCTCTTTTGATAATGCCACAGTAGTTACCTTCGTCATACTTATTTAAATTTACTCTTTTTTTTGGTGCATATAAAAAATGTACAGGGTGAAAAACATTTGCATGGTAAAGGGAGGTGCCTATACAACAAATTGGAGGTAAAATGTTCCCTCCATGCAAATGTTCAGGCATTTTTTATATGCACCTCTTTTTTTGCAAGCACGATTACGAATCCTATGCTGCCTACGAGGACTGCGTCTGCTTTTGTCGCGATATCCTGGAAGACCTTTTTCTTGTCTTTTCCTTCCATGTATGATTTTAGGAGTTTTATCTTTATGAGTTTCCGTTTTTTGACATGCTTCTTGATATGTTCTATTACATTGTCTGTGAGTCCTGATTTCCCTATCTGCATGATCGGTTTCAAGGTGTTGCGTTCATCCATTTTAGTGTGCATATTTCGGTCTGAGCTTGAATGGGTGATGGTGACCGAGGTGCTTCCTCCTATTGAGTTCTTCGATGTGTGAGAGTTTGTGGGCTATGAGCTTGTTCAGGTCAGGAGTGATCTCTTCGAGCATCAGCGAGACATGATCTCCTCCTAGGAAATGTGGGAGGATGACGTAATCTGCACCCTCATCATAGAGCAGGAGTGCATGGTGGACACTGTCGCTCGTGACGAATATTTGGCATTTGTGATTCACTTTCTTTATGCTGTCTATCAGCAGCTTGGTATCTTTGAAGTGGGGGATCGTGGAGACCACGATTTCCGCATCCTTGAAATTTATCTTGTCCATAAGCCCTGCATCTCCGATATCC
Organism: Candidatus Woesearchaeota archaeon; assembly: GCA_030590605.1. Lineage (GTDB taxonomy): Archaea > Nanobdellota > Nanobdellia > Woesearchaeales > JAUUYB01 > JAUUYB01. The sequence continues at coordinate 1,935 of JAUUYB010000145.1, read as the reverse complement.
CCATAGATGCAGTTGACATCTTCGTGATGTAGTTTTCTTATGACGTCTGGGTTGAAGTCTATGACGACGAATGAGGTCTTCATATGCTGGAATTTCCTGACTATTGAGTACCCAAGGATGCTGTAACCGATGATTATGGCTTTGTAGCTCTTGTGTACAGGTTCTGATGAGAGCTCTTTGTTATTGGACTTGGATATCTTATCGAATAGTCCGAGGTCATCAGAGAACCTTGAGTAGATGGTGTTGGAGAACTTCATGAAGTAGGTTGAGATGATGATGGTGAAGACTGCGATAGTGACTGTCATAGTGAGTATGCTTTCCGATATATGGCCTAGGACGACGCCTTGTGCGACCAATATGAGAGAGAACTCAGATATCTGGGCGAGATATGTGCCTGTGAAGAAAGAGGTCTTTTTGGAGTAGCCGAAGAAACTGGTGATAAACGTGATGATCAGAGGTTTGAAGATTATGATTAGGATTGAGAAGATGAGTGCAGGGATGAGATATTCCGAGACCTTCAGGAGATTCATTTCCATGCCGAGTGAGACGAAGAAGATGGTAGCGAAGAAGTCTTTGAGTGAGATCATCCGGGATATCATCTCTAGCTTATATGGAAGGTTTGCAAGAGAGATACCTGCAAGAAATGCTCCGACAGCGATAGAGAATCCTAGCATGTTGAGGGCCATTGAGAAGAGGAAACAGACAGTGATTGAAGAGAGGAGTAAGAGTTCGTGGGAATGAGCAGAAAACTTGAAGACTGCTGGAAAGAGGAAGTTTGCAAGAAGGACTGTGACGAAGAAGAGTAGTATCGCTTTCAATAATGCTGCTCCAAAGAACCACCAGGATATCTGTTCAAGTGTCGAGAACGTCGAGAGGGCGACGATTGCGAATACGTCCTGAAGGATAAGTATACCTATTATGATCCTGCCATGTAGAGTAGAGAGCTCCTTCTTGTCCGATAGGATCTTTACGACGACCATGGTAGAGGAGAACGCAAAAAGGATTCCTAGATAAAGCGCTTCGATTGTGGTGAACATGCCAAGAAGCGAGGCTGTTGTATATCCGATGCCGAAGAGGAGGATAATCTGGATTGTGCCGCCGATGACAGCGACTTGCCCTATGCTTCGGAGTTTCTTGAACTCCATCTCCATTCCGACTACGAAGAGAAGGAATGCGATTCCGATCTCAGAAAGCATGGAGATGATCCCTTGGTCAGTGATGAGTCCTAGGACAGAAGGTCCTATTACGACTCCAGCGAAGATATAGGCAGGGATCAGAGGCTGTTTGATTAGCCTGGCTAGGAATGCGAAGACTGTCGCGACGATCATGATCACTCCGATGTCGAAGATGAGGTTTTCCATCTAGGTGATCCTCCTGTAGTCTTCTATGATGTCGCTTGCGATGAAGCTGTACCCTTTTTTTTTCTTGAGCCGATCGCCGATCGCCCCGTTGATATAAGCCGCATTGATAGCGGATTGTGTGAGTGTAAGTCCCTGCGCTAGGAATCCTGCAGCAAGGCCTGCAAGGATGTCTCCAGTCCCTCCTTTGGTCATCCCTTCGTTCCCTGTCTTGTTCTTGAATGTTTCAGTTTTCGTGATTATCATGTCTTCTTTCCCTTTTAGTAGGATGACATTGGTGCCGATTGCGCCTACCAGGTCTGCCTGCCTTACTTTTGAGTTCTTGAGCAGGGTATCGAACTCCCGAAGATGTGGGGTCAAAAGGCTGTCAGTTAGGTCAGTGAGGGAGATGCACGTTGTCGCGTCTGCATCGATCACTAGTGGTCTCTTGCATTCCCTCACGATTCGCCTAACAAAGAATTGCGTGGCTCTGTCTGTGCCGATGCCGTTCCCGATGAGGATTGCATCTGCAGGGAAGTCCAGAAGCCCGCGGATGTGTGATCTTGAGAATCTGATGCCTTTCAGTTTCTTGGTGATA
>JAUUYB010000034.1 GCA_030590605.1 Candidatus Woesearchaeota archaeon | reverse complement strand
CTCGCCCGCAGTACAGGATCAAGATCCGCGGTCGGCTCGTCAAGAATAAGGATCTTCGGGTTATGGATGAGCGAACAAGCTATCCCAAGACGCCGCTGCATGCCTCCAGAAAGGTTCCTCCCAAGCGTCTTTCTTGCACCCTGCAACTCTACAAGATAAAGCAATGAATCTATCGTAGTCTTCCTTACAGCTGAGGGTATGCTATATAACGATCCGAAATGATCCAGGTTCTCCTCGCAGGAAAGTCTTGAGTAGAACGACGGATCCTGAGGAGCAAACCCAAAAACATGGCTGACATACTTCGGTCTCTTATGGACTGATAGAAGATGATGTGTGTAAGGATCGTGAACGAATACCTCTCCTTTCTCAGGAGTCAGGAATCCGATAACAGAATTGAGGAGAGTAGTCTTACCAGAACCGGAAAGGCCGATAATACCATAAATCTCTCCCTTGCTTACCGAAAGGTTGACATTATTCAGGATCTGCTTCTTCCCAAATGATTTCGAAAGTTCATGGATCTTAAGCATGGTGTCATGATGCGCGTGAGGAACAGTCTTAAAGACCGCATCAAGAGTCTTTTCAGGCCAACCTGCAGTCATAAGTGCCTTACGAATCCTTTCCTCTGGGACACTCCTAGAAATCTCAGACCTAACATACTTCACGAGTTCCTTTGTCTTCTTCGTGGTAAGTCCCATCCTAATTCTTATGTGGTCATAGGGTATTTAAATTTAACGATTGGGTTCATAGACCCACCCTCTAAAAAAATCCATCTCAACACCACTCCAACATCATATATTCAGAAACCGACTATGTCTTCTTCCTTCCACTTGAATCTGTCGGGGTACATATCAGAGAAAGTCCCTATGACCTTGGTCTCAGTCAGCTTATCAGATCCTATCTTCTCTTTCTTAATAACTAACTCGAGGAACCGCTTCATCAGCTCCCCTGACCTGAACGGTCCATCAGGATCGTACTGCGCTGACTTAAAATATATTTTCAGCTGTGCTTCTGCCCGATCTTGGATGTATGTGGTCTGCCGAACCCGGTACCCGTCCCAGTACTCATCATAAGATAAGACAGAAAGGTCAGCATCCTTGACCTGCGGATCCTTCCTGAGAAAATCCAGGTACTTCTCACCTGCCGCTAAAGATGGAAACCTTGGGATGAGAGTTCCGCAGCTGATGATCCTATGATTACTATCAACGATCGTGAACATACCCTTCCCGAACTTAGCCACTTCACAGAACATAGAATCTATCGTCGGCATCGAAATCTTCATGCGATTAAAGTCCGCTTTTGAGAAGAATGTCACCCAGATGAATAAGAAACTAGCACCCAGAAACATCTTCGGATGTTTCATTATCTTATCCCTGAGCCAGCCCATACAAATCTATCGAATTTACCCACTTTTATAGTTTTCTGTTCAGTTGAGGATCTCGATCTTGTCAGTCGGGATGACGAACTCATAAGTGTACGTAGGGTCGACAACATCTTCTCCATCAAGACCATAGAGCTTCATGGTATGGGGGCCGGGGGCTAGATTCAGGATGGTTGTATTGACCTTATAACCTCAGGTACAGACGCATTCTTTTCCTATATTCTTCTCGAATAGAAGGAGGTTTGATCCGTCTTCCTCGACGTTCACCTTGATATTTCCGCAACAAGCGTGGTTAGTGGAATGTTCTATGAACATATCCTTTCCGATTATATTTATCGTGAGCTGTTCAGGATATTGATCTTCGTCGCATTCTCCGTAATCACAACCTGAGATAAAGATTATAAGAATGATAAACGGGATATGCTGCTTCATCTTTTGGATCTTGCCCAGTCTATGAGCAATATGAGGGCGATTGTCGTTAGAACCCCAAAGAAAAACCAGATAGCGATGTCGGAGTAGAGAGCGTAAGAAGAATTCTGGACAGCGTAGTCTACAGGGGCTCTTGTGAGTTCTTGTGCTATTGGATCTGTGAGTGTTGCTACACCCTCCTCAACTACCTGGTCTGTGACTTCATTCACAGTTGCTGATGCGACATCCCCTGCACTTGATGTAGCGGAATCGACTACTGTTGAGACAGATTCTGCTGCTGCAGGAGCGACTGCATCATCCACCACTTGTTCGGCTGTCTGGGCAGCTCCATCTCTCACTACATCTTCTGCAATGTTTTGTGCTCCTCCAACTTTCTCCATCGCAAACTGAGGAGCAACATCCATCGCCCTGCTCGGGTTGAAGAAAGGGAACATCTTGATCAATATCGCTATACCTGCTCCTACGAGTCCTACTGGTAGAATACTCCTTAGCTTCTGCTTGAATCCGAAAGTGGTCTTTGGAGCTATAACGATAAGCTTGTTTGCCAGCTTGTAATGCGTGACTTCCTTGCCTTTCTCGCTATAATGATATTCGTCAGCAGTAAGAAAACCTGCATCCACCAACTGTTTCATATTATAATTGACAGTTGAAACAGGGAGATCCAGCTCTTTTGCAATCTCTGATTCTGTTGCATCCTCTTTTCTTCCTAAGTAATCAAGGATCTTCCTGCTCGAATCATTAGTCATGACCTGTGCGAGCTTCTTTGACTTTCCGTCCTTCAAGGACAAGAGTATGAATGAATCGTCTTTCAGAGTCGTTTAGAAGGGTGGAGTATATAAATAGGTTTCGAAGGTTTCAATCTTGGTTGAAGCCTTTGTCTGGGATTTTAAGTTTCATCTACATCTTGTCATACGAAAACAACACCATAGGCACGGACGTCCGTGCAATGCACGTACTATTACGCCTAGCATAACCCCCCACTTCGCAGGGGAACATGCTATGCTCCATCCGGCCAATGTTGTTTTCTCCTAATATATGTCGCGCTATGAAGGCAACAACCTTGGCGAGGCGAAGCGGGGGTCGCCCCCTCCGGGGTGCTGAGTAGGGCGTGGGAGGTGCGTTAGCTCCGGACACGACCGTCGAGCCCTGTGTTGTTGGTGCCGGAATTATTGAGGCTAAGAACTGAAAAAAATACTAAATAGATTTATATTGATGAAGTAATTTGTTTTTTGTTATGACACATTATTATTCTCCAAAGCAGGACTCTGTGCTTAGGATAACAGAGACTAAGGCACGGTTAAGGGGGAATGAGCTGACCTTTGACACAGGATCAGGAGTGTTCTCTATCGGGAAGGTGGACAGAGGAAGCAGACTTCTGGTTGAGAGATGTGAGGTTCCTGAAACTGGAGATATACTTGATCTCGGCTGCGGATATGGGGCTGTGGGTATCGCGGTGGGAAAAGCTTTTCCTGAATTGAACCTGACTTTTACAGATGTGAATGAACGGGCGATATTCCTCCTGCGGAATAATCTTCGGAAGAACGAGGTCAAGGGCAAGGTCATCCGTGGGGACGGATTCGCTAAGGTCAAAGGGAAGTACGATGTAATACTATTAAATCCTCCACAGTCTGCAGGGAAGAAACTGTGTTTGAAACTGATGGCTGAGGCGAAGGAGTTCCTGAAGAAAGGAGGGAGTCTCCAGGCAGTCATGCGGCACAAGATCGGCGGAAAAGATATGAGCGAAAAGACGAAACCAGTGTATGGCAATTGCTCTGTCGTCTCGATAAAATCAGGGTATCGCATCTATAAGTTCACAGTGTGACTACAGAATCATTCTCCAGATCGACTAACCTGAAACCGACACCCAATGCCATCATCGCTGAGATGAGAGCCATATGTTCTTTACCAGAACCAGAAGAGATATTTATTGCAACCTCAGAGAAACCTATCTGATCCTTCATGATCGGCTGGAGAGCTCCTATGAGGAGTTCTTTCATCCGTACTGTCGGGAGAGCGAAGTTCAATGTTATGAGCACAGTCCCAGGTTTTCTATCGAACTTCTCCTTTCCGAACTCATCTGTTATGAGGATAACTTTTTCCCAGCTCTCTTTCTCAATCATCTTGTAGAGCTGAGCCCACGTACCTTTGCCTGAAGAAAGACATGCTATGAGGAAGGCCATGGAAACTGATATAGTCATATGACTTAAATACCTTTTGATGGTATTTAAGAAAAGTATTTAAAACAACAAACGCCTTTCATGAACTCATGCGGGGAATTAAGACCAGAAAAACTGTTGTCCCTTTTCTCTTAGGGATCAATATAGGAGTATTCATCCTCCAAAAACTTCTCGGAAACTGGTTCACGAATGCATTCGCTATCTCGTCAACTACTTTCCTCGCAGAACCTTGGACCATCATCACTTCAATGTTCCTTCATGGATCCCTGTTCCACCTTTTCTTCAATATGTACGCACTCTTCCTTTTTGGATCGCTTGTCGAACAGAAAATCGGCACCAAACGATTCCTTTTTCTCTATTTCGCTTCCGGAATACTTGCAGGAATAGGTTTCAGCGTCTATCGGACCATTATAGGAGATCCAAGCAGCGCAATCGGAGCGAGCGGCGCTGTCATGGGCGTTCTCGGAGTCACCATCATCTTACTCCCTAATCTTCCTATCATGCTCTGGTTCATCCCAATGACTATGCGAACAGCAGGGATTGTGTTTGTAGCGATGGATTTAGCAGGTCTCTTCGGTTTCCCTATCCTCGGTGGTGTAGCCAATAGCGCTCACCTCTTCGGACTTGCCTTCGGTCTCGTCTATGGTCTTTCATTATTGAAGAAGCGAAAATCCTTTGAGACCAAGTTCGTTGATAAACCACTCAATCACCATTCTGGGTCTATCGAACTCTCAGATAAAGACGTTGATGAATATCTGAAAAACGGACGTATCTGATTCTCTTTGTAACTGATTTCGTGCTGTGAAACAAATCAACAAAAACCTTTAAATAATACTGTCTCTCCATATATCCATGCGGACAAAAAAACGTAACTTTATCGTCGTCACAGGCGGCGTCCTCTCAGGTGTCGGAAAAGGAATCATCACTGCTTCTATCGGAAACCTCATCTCAAACCTCGGATTCAAGGTAAGCATGATCAAGGTAGACCCCTACATCAACATCGATGCAGGGACAATGCGACCAACAGAGCACGGAGAAGTATGGGTCACTGAAGACGGTGGAGAGACAGACCAGGATCTTGGCAATTATGAACGATTCATAGACACAAACGTCCTTAAGGGAAACAATATCACGACCGGACAGGTCTATCGCACAGTAATCGAGAAAGAAAGGAATCTAGAGTACGGCGGCAAGACAGTAGAGGTCATCCCACATATCCCAGACGAAATCAGAAGAAGGATTATGGACGCGGGAGAAAGGGATGATGCAGACTTCGTCCTGATAGAGATCGGCGGGACAGTAGGCGACTACCAAAGCGCACTCTTCCTAGAAGCCATGCGGCATTTCAAGATGAACATGAAGGAGAATGTCGTGTTCGTACACGTCGTCTTCCTACCAGTACCATCAAATCTCGGAGAGATGAAGACCAAACCTGCACAGCATTCTGTCAGGGAGCTAAACCAGGCAGGCATAGTACCAGATATCATAGTCGGGAGATCGAGATTCGACCTGGATGAACCAAGGAAAAAGAAACTCTCGCTCTTCGGAAACGTCGAGATAAAAGATATAATCTCAGCTCCTGATGTGCCATCCATATACGAGGTGCCGATTATCCTCGAAGAACAAGGCATCATCGAGAACCTCTTCGAAAGACTTGGGATAAAATACAAAAAGAACGGGAAATATGATGACTGGAAAAAGTTCATCAACAGGATCAAGAATATCAAGAATACCATCAAGATAGGAATCATAGGGAAATACTTCGACACCGGCGACTTCTCGCTAGAAGACTCCTATATCTCAGTCATCGAATCTGTCAAGCACGCCGGATGGAACAATAATGTCAACCCAGAAATCATCTGGATCGATTCCAAAAAGTTCGAGAAAGACCCATCTAAACTCAAGGAACTCGACAAGGTGGACGGCATAATCATCCCAGGAGGATTCGGATCGAGCGGAGTCGAAGGAAAGATCAACGCCATCGAGTATGCCCGGAAGAAAAATATCCCATACCTAGGGCTTTGCTACGGAATGCAGCTAGCAGTCGTCGAATATGCACGGAACGTCTGCGGTATGCCAGGAGCAAATTCGACAGAGATATCTAAAGATACAAAATATCCAGTCATAGACATCATGGAGAACCAGAAAGATAACCTCAAGAACAAGAAATATGGGGCTACAATGAGGCTCGGACGCTATGATGCAGTCCTCAAGAAAGGATCGACTGTCTATGGGCTGTATGGCAAGGAGAATGTGTCTGAAAGGCATAGGCACAGGTATGAGGTCAATCCGAAGTTCATATCTCAGATAGAAGAGAAAGGATTAGTGTTTTCAGGCAAGTCTCCTGACGGCACACTCATGGAATTCATCGAACTACCAGGACACAAATATTTTGTCGGAACACAGGGGCATCCTGAGTTCAAATCAAGACCGCTTCGTCCATCCCCACTATTTGACGGGTTGATCAAGGCTGCGAAGAGATAGAATTCTTTTGATTTAAATCTTAAAATTGTGTTTAAATATGATCAAAATTTAATTTTTGAGCCCCTATTATAACCTGTATACTGTACAATCGCAAACATTTATTAATACACCCTGATTTTTTTCTTCCTTAAATAGAGGGGTCCAATGATAATTTCAAAGTTGAAGCGGTACTATGAGAAAGAATACAAGAAACTCCTAATTATACCTTTCATAATCCTCACCCTCGCGCTTCTACAGATCGGATACCAGATATCGACCACAGGAGACTTCGTCGAGAAAGGCATCAGCCTCAAGGGAGGGATGAGCATGACAGTCCCTACAGGAGAGACTGTAGATATCGATGTCCTTGAGACTGCTCTCGCATCTTCTTTTCCTGAAACTGACATAAGTGTCCGTACGCTTGCACAAGCAGGGAGGACGACAGGATTTATCGTGGAATCGGATATCGAGATCAATGATAAGCAGAAAGTGGATGATCTTGTCGATTCAGTCGTAACCAATACAGGCCTTGACCTTATCTCAGACGATTACAGCATCGAAGGAATCGGATCCTCCCTCGGACAGAGCTTCTTCAGAGAAGCATTCTTCGCAATCATAGCAGCATTCATATTCATGGGAATCGTAGTATTCCTCTACTTCAGGACATTGGTCCCAAGCTTCGCAGTCATACTGGCTGCGTTCTCTGATATGGTCATCACACTCGCAGTGATCAACATTCTTGGCATCAAACTCTCGACAGCTGGAATAGCAGCATTCCTCATGCTCATCGGATACTCAGTCGATACAGACATCCTACTCTCGACCAAAGTACTCAAGCGGAAAACAGGGACAGTCATGGAGAGAATATACACCGCAATGAGAACAGGGATCACCATGAACTTCTCCACAATGGCTGCAGTCATAATCGCCCTCATCATCACAAGCTCAGAAGTCATCAGCCAAATCATGATCATAATACTCATCGGCCTCATAGCCGACCTCATCAACACCTGGATACAAAACGTGGGTCTCCTAAGGCTCTATGTCGAGAGGAAACAGAAATGAACGCCACGCTCAAAAAACTCCTCACGAACACCAGGATCATAATCCTTACAATATTCCTAATACTTTGCATACTCGCAATCCATCCTAATCCAGATCCTGAAGGAATTACGATCAGGAGTGTCGTTGAAAACAGTTCGGCTGATCTTGCAGGAATGAAAAGCCCCCCTGAGAACTCAGCGCCGATGAGCAGGGAAAGAGTGATCTCCATCGATAACAGGAAAATAGAGACGGTCGAGGAATATTATGACTATGTCGAGGCCCTCTCCCCAGGCAGAAACATAAGGGTCCAAACAAACAAACAAACCTACTCACTCTATACCAAAGCATTAACCGAGACCCACATCCTACCAGAGACTGAAACAGTAATGGTCAATGAGACCTACACAGAGAACAAGACAATCAATGGAACTATCGTCGAAGTCAATAAGACAAGGATCAAGATCGTCACAGAGAACAAGACAGAGACCATCGAACTCGGACTCGAAGACATCGGACTCAAAGTCTACGAAGCACCAACCACAAATATAATCAAAGGACTAGACATAGCAGGCGGAACCAGGGTACTCCTACGACCTGAAGAAGAACTCGATGCAGATACCACAGAAGTACTAGTCGAGAACATGAAACAGAGACTGAATATATACGGTCTTTCTGATATCCTAGTCAAACCTACCAAAGACCTGTCAGGTAACCAGTTCATCATCGTCGAGATCGCTGGGGCAAATGAGGACGAGGTCAAGAATCTCATCTCAAAACAGGGAAAATTTGAGGGTAAAATAGGAGAAGAAGTCATATTCACGGGCGGGGATCGGGACATCACATATGTATGCAGGACTGCCCAGTGCTCAGGTATCAATCCTATAGTAGGATGCCAACCCCTTCAGGGAGGCGGATACATCTGCGGATTCAGGTTCTCAATCACACTCAGACCAGAAGCTGCCCAGCGAATGGCAGACATAACTGATAAACTCGAGGTTCTGACTACCTCAGAAGACGGGACACCTATCCCGAAAGATGAAAGATATCTATCAGAACCGATCTCCCTTTACCTAGACGGCAAAGAGGTCGACACCCTAAATATTGGGGCAAGCCTGAAAGGGACAGTCACTACAGACATCCAGATCTCTGGGTCAGGAGTCGGGAACACCGAACATGAAGCTGCACAGGATTCTCTCTCCAATATGAAGACCCTTCAGACAGTCCTCATAACAGGAAGCCTTCCTACCACCATGCAGATCGAGAAGATAGACAATCTATCTCCAGTGCTTGGAGAAGAATTCCTAAATAATGCAATCCTCATCGGATTCACTTCTATCCTCGCAGTCGCACTTGTTGTATTTATCAGATTCAGGAAATGGTATGTCACCATCCCAATGGTCATCACCATGGTCTCTGAAGTCGTCCTCCTACTCGGAACCGCTTCGCTCATCGGATGGAATATCGACCTTGCAGCGATCGCAGGAATCATAATCGCGGTAGGTACAGGAGTCGACCATCAGATCATCATAGCGGATGAGATAGTCACAAAGACCAAAGAATACTATGCCAACTGGAAGAGCAGGATCAAGAAGGCTTTCTTCATAATCATAGCCGCATACCTCACGACTTTCGTCGCAATGCTTCCACTTATCAGCGCAGGAGCAGGACTTCTAAGGGGCTTCGCCATCACGACCATCCTTGGAGTAACATATGGAGTTTTCGTCACGAGGCCTGCATTCGCAGCGATGATGGAAATATTCTCAAAAGAATGAAGACCAAAACCTGGGCAATACTTCTCATCCTTCTCGTCGCATTCATGAACGCATTCTCACAGTACGCTCTTAAGGTCGCTTCAGTTGACCTTGATATGTCTCTTTCAATATTCTTCAATCCCTGGATCTATATCGCCATCTCTGTGCTGATACTAGGGATGGCTTTCATGACGCTGGCATTCAAAGGAGGAGATGTCACTGCTCTTTACCCACTCATGGCAACAACCTATGTCTGGATAACTTTTTTCTCGCTCTTCTTCCTCAAAGAAACGATATCT
>JAUUYB010000158.1 GCA_030590605.1 Candidatus Woesearchaeota archaeon | reverse complement strand
GTTCTTCCTTTATCTCAGAAGGGATAGTCTTGATAAGATTCTTTGTGTCATTGATATCTTCAACTTCGGTCTCGTCAGGTAGGAGCTGCAGGATCTCATCTATAGTACCAGGGATGTCATCTTCAATATCATCAGCAAGCTTCGCTATCCTCTTCCCTTTGCTTCCCTCGAGGTCTCTTGTATTATCCTTCAACAGCTTGATGTTAGTCTCCAGCAGGCCTCTGTGATAATTCTTCTTCTGCTCTTTGAATACATCGAGCGATTTTCCTTTTGCCTTCTCCAGAATACGGTGATTATAGAGTATCCGTTCAAGAATCTGCATGATCATATGATTGTAATGGAGGGTTCTTATTAAAATACTTTATGAAATAGCAGCATCCAGAAGGTAATCAGAAGCAAATCCTACGCTTCCTACCTCCTCTGTGAGGTATATAGTGAATGCCAGAGCGGATTCTCCTTTAGCTATCCCTCTTATCATCGTCCCAAACTCAGTCTCTGCATGTTCATTGAATGAAACCTGATATATCCTGTCCCCAAACCTCTTATCGAGTTCCTGGGAATAGAAAGCGCCCATCCCAGTCGCGCAGTCTCCCTCGAGAGAGAACGACTCTTTCATCCCTTCCCACCTATTGCAGGCTAACTCCTTCAATGTAGGCGAGAGGAGTGCGAAGTAGAGATTTCCGTCTTTCAAGTTGATCGCTGCCTCGAAATGATCCCTGAACGATGAGATATCGGAAATAATAAGATCCTCATAATCAAAATCAAGAACAAGAGGAGGATCATATGATGCTGACCGGTATATCACGATAATCGGGATGAGAATGATCACTATTACAGCGATGAGGATCACCAGATGGATATATCTGCTTTTGGGGAGACCGCTCCTTTGGACAGCCGTCTCTTTCAGAGCGGCTTTTATATCTTCCTTGTCATGGCCTTTTTCGACGAGAAAATGAGTGATGCGGTCTTTCTCATGCCCTCTCCGCAAGAGATTTTCAACCTCTTCCTTGATAGAACTGTCTGATGTCATGATCTCCTCTTTTTTATGACTACTGTAACAAAACCCTATTTCCAGTCTTATCGACTTTAATCTATAAATAATATTCCCTATTACCTGAACTATATGCTGTTATTGCCCCCCTGAACAAGGGAAAACTTTAAATATGTGTAATTCCGGAATGGTGAACATGGAAGAACTATCAAATAAACTGGTCATCACGTTGTTGGTGCTTATCGTCGTCAGCACAATCATCTCAACAATCGCTTTTCTAAACATGGAAGACACAGTAGTCGTCACTCCAACAGGTCAGCAAGAAGCTGGCGGGAAAGCGACCATCACATTCGAAGGCCCTCCACAGGAGCCTGTAACAGGGACAGGAGAGGCAGTGATTGAATTTGAAACCAATTAACAGGTGATATGAAATGGAAAGTAAATACATTACTGTTGCGTTAATCGCTGCAATCTGCATCTCTCTTGGAGGAACCTTTGTGACACTGAACAAATTGTCAGATGTCCAAGAGATGAGGTACATCACTGGGTATGCTATGACTGATACCGGAACTGGGACGATTGATATCGAAGCATCCATGTCAATCATACTCAACGCATCAAACGATACTATTGACTTCGGGAGATGCACCGGAGATACGGACAATCTAGGTACTTATAACCTGACTTCTAACTCCACCACTGATAACTTAGGAGCATGGGGCAACTGTACAGGTGGAACTCTCGAACCACCTCATTTCCCAGGATTTATCCAGATTATCAATGATGGAAACTCAGATGTCAACCTTACAGTGATGTCATCTTTGATTGCATCTAGTTTTATAGGTGGGAACAGCCCAGCACTACCACTAATGAAATTCATCACTTTCAATGATACCGGGGTCACAGGAAACGGCGGTTGTTATCCTGGAGTAGGCGTATTAGCATCAGGGGATTCAGTAATAGATACCTGGACTGAATTTGGTTCAGTAGATCCTTTTGAGTATATGGCATGCCATAACCTTACATAT
>JAUUYB010000151.1 GCA_030590605.1 Candidatus Woesearchaeota archaeon | reverse complement strand
TTTGTGCCCAAGAAAACTATGTTTTCTTTGGGCTTGGCAAGTTTGGGTGTAGGCGTCTTTTATTCTTTCTCATATTACCTGTACATTGTGGATTTGAACCGGGGCTACGAGAACGGGGTTCGACTTTGTCCTGGGGCTAATCCGGGCGCTTTCTTTTTTGCATCAGGTCTGCATGGAGAAAGGGTGGTCTTGAACTGCCTTTTTACTTAAGAGAATAACGTCACTGAATTATTCTTTCTTTGACTTCGAATATTGTGCAGAGTTTATGCTTGACTTGTATAATCTTCTCTGCTGTAAGGATCGGCATGAATACATCAAGCAGAAATAAGGTTATCATGCTCTTCTTCTGGTTCTGTGTAAGGGTGTCGAGGTCCTCGAACCCAAGCGCTTCTATCTCTTTGTCTACGAAGAAATCACCTGGCAGTCCTATGTATGTCTTGACCAGTTCCACGAGTTCTTCTCTCTTTGACATTTTTTATCTGAATAATGATGATGGCGCAAAGATCTTTATGCCGTCGCTGGTGATCCTGTACTCGACATATGATTTGACATGGTCTGATCCTCTTAGCTTATGGATTCTCATGAATCTCTCAGAGAAATGCTTGTCAGAATACCAGTTAGTGATATCTTTCTCGAACTCTCCCATCTTGAGGATGGTGACTGAGTCAGAGATGAAGTCTTCTATGTCGAATTTGCTTATCGCTTCTGGCTGTCCAGGTTTTGTCTCTGTGGTGATGACTGCTGTGACTCCTAGTTCTTTTAGTGCAAGTTTGAGTCTGAAGAGTGCTGTCCGAAATTCATTCACATATTTGTATCGCATCGATAACGGAACGATGCTGTCGATTACGAGGAGCTCCATGTTTTGACAGTTTCTCTTGATCAGATCGATCAGGTTATCGACGTCAAGAAGGCTGTTCTCATCATAGATCTCTTCTTTGTTTGTATAAAATTTCCTGAGTTTAGGGATGTCCATGATGAGCAGGTGCTCCTCAGCTTTTGCTATGTCCATACCCAGCGATAGGCAGTTGGTTCGGATCTGGTCTGCGTCCTCTTCGATAGTTATGTATGCCCCGTTCTTTCCTTTCAGAGCGTTATTGTAGAGATAGGTCATGCAGAATAGGGTCTTTCCTGATCCGCTTGGACCTGAGATGAGGTTGAGGGTGTCTTTGAAGAATCCGCCGTTCATCAGTAGGTCATACTCATGGATACCAGTGGATACTCGTCCGGTATGCATGGTTTTCTTTTTCCGCTTCTTAGGTGCATGCGTGATGATAGGCATACCTATAATACAAGAATCATCGTTTATAAACTTTGTTAGCTATGAAGAAGTAATAAAAAAAATAGAAAAAAACAATCACTTAGATTGTCGATTCTTAGCTCTTCGTCCAGGTCTGACTTTCTCAGCTCCTTGACCTTTATTCCTGAGGCCTCTGGATTTCTTGCCGGCGCTGGTGAGCCCTCTGAAGACTCTCCTCTTCTGACTTTTTATCCAGGCTGTCCTTTTGTCAGCGAGAATCACTGGGTGGGATCTGTCGATCAGGATGATTTCGTACCAGATGGATATTCCGTCATGCCCTACATAGTATGAGTTCAGGACTTCGAGGTTCGGGTGCTTGATGTTTGCCCTTTGCTCTGCGACCTG
Source organism: Candidatus Woesearchaeota archaeon (assembly GCA_030590605.1). Lineage (GTDB taxonomy): Archaea > Nanobdellota > Nanobdellia > Woesearchaeales > JAUUYB01 > JAUUYB01. Next base: position 831 of record JAUUYB010000151.1, on the reverse strand, counting down.
CTGGTAATTCATACCTAGGACTTTCTTACGCCTGAAGTGTTTAGGTCTTCGTCCGGCCCTGATCTGCGGACGCATCCTTCCCCCTCTGGTGAGGCGCTGTCTGAGGATGACATATCCTTGTTTGGCTTTATAGCCGAGTGCCCGTGCACGATCAATCCGTGTAGGACGTAGGATTCGTATAGTTGTCGGCTCCTTTCTCCATTCTATGAGCCTTTCCTGCCAAAGATTTCCAAGATTTGCCTTCGGATCTTTCCAAAGGTCTCTTACGTATTTGTATACTCCCATTTGTTAGCCTCCATTATCATAAAGTCGAGCTTAATACCTCTTGATTCATCTGGTGGATTCAAGCTTGACAGCTCGACTTTATGATTCCAGAAACTTTCCTTCAATAGTGTGAGTCCTTTAATACCCCTCCTTTCAAGGTGGGGTTAGGACGAACATGTCAGTTAGGGAAAGTTTCTGTTATTTGTGTACTAGCCGAGGTTCAGGCAAGCTAATGCCCACATCCCTCTAATAGTGAGAAAGTCTAGACCCTTTTTAAATGTTTTGGGTATATTTTTACTATTCAACCTGCCTTGTTGGATTATATGTGAGTGAGAATAATTTGGAGTCAGGAGAGATCTCCTTGAGATGGAATTGGTTGATCCCTCTATCATATGCTTTGCTTTGCCCATAGAATTCTAGGATCATCCTCTCGATGAACAGCTCACAGTATCCCGCACCGATTAGTTCATGCTGTGGATTCGTAAACTCCTGGACTCTTCTGTTGTTCACTACCCTTTCTTCTATAGTCGCTCCGAATTCATCGGCGAATGCGATAAGGATATCTTC
>JAUUYB010000020.1 GCA_030590605.1 Candidatus Woesearchaeota archaeon | reverse complement strand
GTGCTGGTGATACCTCTTTATTTCATGATATTGATCCTTCATAGTGAAGAGAAGATCTAACAGTCCTTGATTTCAGTTATAGGTGTTGAGAAGCACTTCTTTGTCTCGCTTCCGTCTGAGACAATTGATATGAATTGCAGTTGAACTAGCGTCTTGCCCTTATTGTCTATGCTGATCTGCCGTTCGATGAACGAGCCTGAACCCACTGATGAACTTGAAAGTTCAAGGACCTGGACACTGCTCACCGCTCCTTTGAGCGAGACTAGCATCTGGAGACCGTCGATATCCTTGCTCCCTTTATTGATCAATATGAAAGTCACAAGGTCCTTCTCTCCTGTAGTGGTCTTGCAGATCTGGCTCTCCCCGCCGATATCGTAGACTTCAAGATCGACATCCTTGCAAAAAACCTCTAGATCTACTTTATCCACATCATCTACCTCATCATAGAGGTTGCCATAACTCATGATGACTGCACCGATAGACACCGCGAAGGCGATGAGTAGGATAGTCGCTATTAAAGGTGACATCCCTCTTTTTGAATCAAACATGCTGTTGTCTAACCAGCTAACCACATATAAAAAACTAACGGATTTAGAACCCAATAGAAAATGTACAGAAGAAAATCTGACACTATTTTTTCTTCAAGAGATCTCTCCGGTCTAGGATTTCCTTGAACTTGATGAAGTCCTCTGATTCCTTGAACGATTGGAACTTTCGGGTAGGGAGCATCTTCATGACCTTTGTCGCGACCTTTGCTATCTCTTTAAGGTCAGGGTCTATCTGGTCTTCCTCAAATTCTTCCTCTTGATGCTCAGGTTCTCGAGCCAGACCTATCTTCATCATGAATCTTCTGACGAATCCTGCTTTCTCTTTCTCAAGCTCTCTTTCTTCTTCTTCGATATGCTCTTCTTTCTCGAGTATCTCTTCCGCTTCTTCTCGCATCTCCTCTTCGAAATCGTCTTCGACAAATGTCTCCTTGCTGCTCTTGAATGAGAATAACCATGCTTTGAATCTTTCAAGACCAGACGGACTGACTTCTTCTTCTAGCTGTTTATCTTCCTTTTCGAAGAGTTTCTCATCTTCTTTCTCGATAGAGTCACCATTCTCATCCATAAGGACTTGTTCTTCTTTCTTTGGATCGCTCGCGTTCAGGTAACCTGTTATCCGTTTGAAAAATCGGTCCATACCTGTATCTTCCTGTTTCACGATATGGACCTTAGTCGAACTGATCTCTGTAAGTGTATCTGGATCACTAGAGAATCTTTTCTTCTTCTTCTTTGTAGGAGTGTTCTTTCGTCGCACGTCGAGGTAATCTCCCATCATCCGGTTAAAATCTTTCTGCCCCATCCCATAAAAACTGGAGTCATCCTTCTTTTTATATCTTTCGCCGTTACAGACGTCAAAGCAGGATTATCATAAAGTCGAGCTTAATACCTCTTGATTTATCTGGAGGATACAAGCTCGACAGCTCGACTTTATGATTCCAGAAACATTTCCCTCAATAGTGTGAGTCCGTTAATACTCCATCTTTTAAGATGGAGTTAGGACGAACATATAAATTAGGGAAAGTTTCTGTTATCCTCCTTTCTCAATCATACCAAATCAAGCGCACCCCCTGTCCGTAGGACATTCGCGAGAGTGACCGTCTGCCACCGTCAAGGGAAGGTGCTGGAGCGTCTATGAAAAGAACATCCAGATACAAATCAAACTTGGGTTAACAGAAGCATAGAAAGAATTATAAGAAAGGAAATCGATTATTCAAACATATGGAAAAAAGAGGGCAGCTTTCTATAGAGTATTTAGTATTAGTTGGATTTACAGTGAGTATGCTCACAGTCCTTATATTGGTCCAATACCAGCATAATGAAGAACAGAACTTGGTTGTAGTCTCTAATCAAGCCGATAAGATTACAAGGTCTCTTGTCGATGCTGCTGAAGAAATATATTATCTTGGAACTCCCGCTAGGACCACAATAAAGACCTACATGCCGACAAATATTGAAAGGATTCTTATCGTAAATCATACTATCATGTTCCAGATGCGCACATCACATGGATTGACAGATATAGAGAAGTATTCTAGCGTGAACATCACAGGAAATATTTCCACTTCTAGCGGTATAAAATATATCAAGGTTCTTGCTCAACCAAACAGTGTATGCATATTGGAAGAGGGTCTGACAGGATGTTGAAAGCTCAGATTTCTATCGAATTTCTGGTTATCATGGGTTTTCTCATGACTTTACTCCTCGTCTTTGCTGTTGCGATCCTAAAATCACATCAAGACATTGAGGGGGATAAAGAATATGTCATTATCCGTGACATCGCATATAAGATCAAGGATGAGATCAATCTTGCTCAGAACGTAAACCCGATCTATATGCGTAATTTCACGATTCCTACTATAGTTGAAGGAGTAAATTATTCAGTCAACGTGACTGGAAATGTTGTCATAGTCCTGGCTGAACATCAGGAGTTCTCAGTGATTGTCCCTACAGTGATCGGATGCATCCATAAAGGGAACAATTCAGTTAAGAAATTCAAGAACAATACGGTGATATTCCAATGCATATGAAAGGACAGATTTGGTATCTGGACATCATGTTCGCTCTGAGCATCTTCACAGTCGCACTTGTATTTTTCTTCAAAGCTGATATCAATTTCCTGGATAAGGCCGTAGATACCCTTGAAGACATGGATCTTGAAGCGGGGTTGTTGAGTGATTCTTTGATGTCTCCGGGATACCCAGCAGGGTGGGACACTGGGAACGTGATTGAGATCGGACTTACAAAAAAAAACCGCATCAATGAGACAAAACTTGACTATCTCGGTATGATAGAATACAATCTGACCAAGACCAAATTCCGTACTAAGTATGATTATTATATCGTATTTGAAGATATAGGCGGGATTGAATGGATCAATTCCACGAATGAAGGGATAGGCAAACCAGGGATCAATTCGACTAACCTTCTTGATAGTGATCCTGATCATCTGATTAAGATAGTGAGATTCGTGATATTCAAATCAGACGCGAAAAGGATGGTGGTGTACCTTTGGCAGTGAAAGGAAATTATTTCACGATAGACGCGATGATTGCGTCAGCGATTATCATTTCAGCTGTGCTCGTGACGACATCTTTCTATATCGAAGAGAAATCCAACACTGATGTAAATTACTTATCTCATGATTTGATTGTGGTCCTATCAAACCTTAAGATAGGGGAGACGAGCAACAGCTACGTCGCTGAGCTGATCGCGAAAGGCAACATCACTGGTAGTGACCTGAACAACTCTATCCTGGTACAGATAGGACGGTTCTGGGCACTTGGACAAGACGAACTCGCAGAGAACCTTTCACGCGAGGTGATAATCAGCATCATGCCTTCAGGGTATGGCTATGGAGTATGGATGGACCAGAATCAGACCTATAACATCACGAACTCTGAGGTCGCTATGCTTTTCAGCTACAAAAGGATGATATCAGGCATCGAAAGGGACAAGCCGATCGAAGGATTCACTTCGACCATTTTTTTGAACTCTATTGAGAACCGCCTCACTTCTTCATTTGGATATTTCGGTGGGTTCGTAGGAGAAGGCAATATCTCACAGAGGTTACTGCTCCCTGACAACTTCACGAACATATCAAATATCAAGGAAGTCAATCTAGATATCGACGCAGGAAACGATTTTCAGCTATTTATCAATGATGTGTTCGCCGGCAACTTCACTGTTGGCTCAGGCGGAGGGGGGATCATGATACCTGACCAATGGATCCTGTCTTCCTCATACCATTCATTGTTCCACAACGGTACGAACAATTTTACGTTATCTTTCCAGAATCTTTCCTCGAACTATTCCTCTGAAAATCCTGATGCAGTCGGTGGAGGGTTCCTCCAAGTAGAATATTTTTTCAATGAATCCCAAGAGATGGGAATAGATTACGATTCAGATGGCAACGCGACTACAAGATACTACCTTCCTGGGATTGAAGGGGTGATAAACCTCTATGATAGTTTCTTCGTTCCAGGCATGCTTATGAACATGAGCGCCTATATCCATATCAGGAGCAATTATTCTACTTTCTTCAATATCGGGGCGACAAATGTCTTCATGACACCAGGTAACTCGACAGATGATATCAAGGCCTATCTGAACCACACTCACATGGAAAGCTTATTCAATATCTCTGATCTCTCGAAAAAGACCATCCCTATCAGATTAGGGCATCCAGAACTGGCTAGCGGATTCGGTAACGGCGAAGCAGATGTCGTGCTGATAACTGATCTCTCAGGAAGTATGGGATGGGAACTGACCGCGGAAGTTGCAGGCACACAAAGGGACTGCAATGATTCAAATCTTTATGATGATGATACAGAGCGTCTTTCCCTAGCTAAGTGTCTTGACAAGACATTCATCTCGACTATCTTGAACAACAGCGGGAATAGGGTAGCTCTATCCGGATTCTATGGTGATTCAGGTCCTCCAAATAAGGGAAGGGTCTATGAGGAAACTCTAACAGACGACGCAGCGTATCTCCAGGGAAAAGTCAACGCCTACTCTGCTCAGGGAGGGACATGTATCTGCTGCGCAATAAACGATGCATACAAGATACTGTTCGAAGAGAGCAATCCGAGCCGTAAGAAGTTCATCATAGTCATGTCAGACGGCATTCCGACACATACCTGCCAGGCATCATCCGGCTGCGAAGGGACTAGGACCGGTCTTCACGGAAAAGAAGGGCTTTGGCTGGGTTCTGCAGGATGCTATGGCGGATCTGATGACTGTGAGACAGGAGATTGTGATTGTGCCATAACGAATGCGAACTGGAGTTCATGTAGAGCGTACAACGATTTGAATGCGACTGTCTATTCCATCGGATTCGGTCCGGTCGATGCATGCATTGCTGCGAATGATACGCTCAGGAGCATCGCAGACTGCGGCCAAGGAGAATATTACGCAAGTGACAACGCGAGTATGCTGGCAGATATCTATCAGAACATCTCAAGCACTATCCTTGCACTTTCCTATGAGAATCAGACGACAGTGACTACAGGGAACCTTACGACCTCTTTCCTTTACCCTGACAGTTATATCGAACTGAATTATACCCCCATAATTGAGCCTCCAGTCTATGGCAAGATACCGATTACAGTTCAGGGGAATGAATTTGGCAACACTTACAGTAACGGGACGCTCTATCTTCCCCCATCAGCAGAACTTATTGAGATGAAGGCATGTTCATATTCTGGAGACACTTGGACCTCATTGGTGACTATAGACAACACCGCACTCACTGAAGCATACAATCTGAGCGAGTATGGCTCATCATTCAAGTATCTTGGAGACGCGTTCGTAGTCGATGTCCCAGTAGATACATTCATCTACTCCATGAACAACACTGTGACCACAAGGACTGGGACTATACCTGTAAACTATTCTGATGGATCCCCTGCTAACCGTTTGGTCTACTCTGTCAGGATAGACAGATTCATCAACCCAGGGGGTATATTCACTTCAGTTGAAGGATGCAATTGGACTTTTGAGATAGAAGACGGGTCTATCAGAGATATATCTATCCCCCCAGGATATAATGGTACCAGCAGATGTTTCTATAACAGCACGACTCATACTTATCTCGATTCTGTCAATTCGACAGATGACGGGTTGCAGTATGGTGCATTCCAGATCTTCGATCTTTTCGATTTCGACAACGATGGGTTGGTCTCGATAGATCTGACTGAGAACAACCTGAATACCACATCTTATCATCAATCAGGTGTCCCATCGATGTGGGGGCCTGCGATTGCTGAGGTACGGGTGTGGAAATGAACCGGAAAGGCGTTTTTTTCAGTGTCGTCGCAATTCTCCTTGCTGGTCTCACTATAGCCTCGTTTCTCGCTTACAACAACTACAAGTACACCGATCAGATGAGTATCATCAAGGTGAGAGTATCATCGATGGACGATTTTCTATCAAACGTAGAAGGGGATTTGAGTAGGGCATTATATATCTCAAGCTTCCGGGGCCTGATCAGCCTGAACGACTACATCACGAACATCAACAAGAGTAAAGGTAAACTTCTGGATAATGTCAGTGCCGATTTCATCCAGATCGTGACAAATGGGACGATTGGAAATGACTCACAAATTGAGATCCTTATGGTGAATCAGACGATCTACGATTGGATCGTGAAGATCCAGGATATAGGAGAAGAGATAGGATTGAACACGAATATTACGCTAAACACTATTGAGATATCTCATTCAGGGCCATGGACCATCAGGATAGACGCCAACTTTTCTCTCTTCCTAGATGATAAGAAAGGACTTGCGAGCTGGGAGAGCGAGATCGTCAACTTCGCAGAAGTACCGATAACAGATTTCAGGGATCCCCTCTATGCTAATCGGACTCAAGGTGCTTTTAGGAAGATAATCAGGAGTAATGTAACCTCGGCTGAATGGAACTTGACAAAGCTTCTCAAATTCTATGAAACAGGACGTTATATCCAAGAAGATGGGGCTCCCACATTCCTTATGAGAATGGAAAATGATATTGGGAATGGAGGATCAAATGGGATTATGACTATAATTGATTGTGAGAACGATCTTGCACCCGCTATTAATAGGAGTAAGGTCGATTTCGTATATTGGAGGGGGATAGTGACGAATACCTCTGATATAACAGGTATCACTGAAACCTATGAATATTTCTCTTTGGACCCTGACCACGTAATTTTTTTCAATGTGTCAGATTACACCTGATAATACTCGTGAATCTAATTATTTTGGACGTATTAAACATCGGAAAACTTATATAGTGGGAAAACGAAGGACAACCTATTAGTTAGTTTACGGAGGGTGTATGATGACCTATCAGGAAACGAAGAATATAATCTCTAAAAAAGTCGTAACTTTCAAGAAAGAGGCTAAGCTACGAGACATCGCAAAGAAGATGGCTGAGATCAACATCAGCTGCGTCATTATCGAGGAGAACAAGAAACCGATAGGGGTTCTTACTGAGAGGGATATCATCAAAAAAGTCATCTCCCAGAAGAAGGATTCCGAGAAAGTACTCGCAATAGACATCATGAGCTATCCCGTAGTCACAGTCAATGAAGAAGTAGGCATCATAGCGATAGCCCAGCTTATGAAAAAGAAACAGATCAGACGGGTCGTTGTGACTAAGAATGAACGGATATATGGCCTCATTACACAGACTGATATCATGGAAGGTATGATAAACAAGGTGAAACATCTTAACTGGCAGTTGGTTCATACCGAGATTTCATTGGACGAGTATATCGATTCTTTGAAAAATATCCAACTTGAAACTGTCACAGGAAAGAAATAGAATATGGCATCGCCGAGCATTATAGAGACTGGCGTAGACAAGCTAGTAGGACTTGTCAAGAAGCAAAAAAGGGTCAGTATAGCTGAAGCTGCGAAATTTCTCAATGTCTCCACAGATGTCATCGAAGAATGGGCCGATTTTCTGGAAGAAGAAGGCATCATCTCAGTCGAGTACAAACTTACTACTCCCTACTTGGTCGAACGTGACATGGACCTCGCAGAGGTAGAGAAAAAAGCTAAGGATTTCGTGGATAAGAAGGACGGATTCATACGTAACGCAGAGGTCGCAGTCGCCAAGATTGAGCTGGATTCAGAAGCGGTCAAACATATGAAAAAAGAGTTCCTTTGTTTAAAAGAAGGGCTTGAGCAGGAAGTGAAAGCCATGAAGACTGACCTTTCAGAACTCGAGAAATATGAAGCTCTGAAGGGAAATATCGACGAACAGATAACCCAAGCCAAAAACGAGTACACCAAGAAGATAGACGAATTGAACCGGAAGATCGAAGGTGAGAAGAAAAAATATAGTGAAGTCATCCAAGGTATCGAGAAAGGCAAGAAAGATATCGACACGAAAAAGATCAGGGTTAATGAACTGAAGGATATGGAAGATCACCTGCTCCATAAGCTATCTGAATTCAAGGCGATGATGGAGAAGATCAAGAGTTCCATCAACGAAGAAGAGGAAGACATAGAAGATGTTGAAGATCACCTCGAGAGACTCGAGAAGATGAGCGAATCGATTGAGGGAGGGATCCAACAAAAGATCGGTGCTGTCTCAGGTATTATGGCAGAGAATGAGAAGACCAAACAGAAAATAATCGATATCCAGGATAACATTGTAAAAAAAGCTGTAAAATACCAAGAAGATGCGAAAGAAGAGACGAAGAAAGGCAAGGATACAGCTAAGAAGTTCGAGGAATTTTTCAGGAAGAAGATGCAGGCCGAAGAGATGATACTCTCAGTCGAGAAAGAGGGACAGATGCTCGAGAGGGAACTCGTCTATCTCATAAAGAAGGCGAAAGCGTTTGATCTATCACCAAATAAGAAGAAGATGGGTGTCAACGTTAAAGAACTCAAGACAAGATTCCAGAATGTTGAAAAGAAACAGGGCAAGTACAAAGAAGAGTTGAAAAAACTCATGAGCTTGTTCAAATAGTGTGAATTGTTTTGTGAATTTTTCCCTAACTGAAACATTTTCAAGACAGCTCACAGGAGCAAAAAATGAAAAAAGGGGTGAAGAAGAAAAGAGGTAAGGCTAGACATAGTCATCCGCCTAAGCAGCACCCAAAGCACGACCAGACTGTCCCAAAAAATAATGCGCCTCATCTGAATCATCCAAAAAATAAAGGAGCTCATCCGGCTAAACCAGATCATCCTCCAGCGCACCTAAAAGGCGCACCGAAAAAGAAGGAAAACCAGATCCTGGATCAGTATGAATTCAAATCAAATAATATCCCTGTTTCTATCACGATACAATCTATAGTTGACGAATTCGTCCCACTCTACAAGATCCAGATCTCTACCCTCACTCCCACTACCGAATATGTCCTTGAAAAGATTAGGCAAGAACTCATCAAGAAAGTCAACCTAGGGATGGTCGAGATTACAGACCAAAAGAAGACTGGAATTATCGAAGACAGGTTCAAGGAGACTATCATCAATCTTGTCCAGAAATATTTCCCGAACACTGACGAGAAAACCACACATTTCCTCACATCATATCTCATCCAGAAATCTCTTGGGATGGGTAAGATTGAACTGTTGATGGATGATCCCCATCTTGAAGAGATTGCGATCAACAGTTCTGATGAACCGGTCTGGGTCTATCACAGGGACCATGGATGGGTCAAGAGTGATATCTACATCAAGAACGAGGAAGAGACCCGGCATTACTCGACCATGATAGGAAGGAAAGTCGGCAGGCAGATTACAATCCTGAATCCTCTGATGGATGCTAACATGGACACTGGAGACCGTGTGAACGCGACACTCATGCCTGTCTCAAACCACGGTAATACCATCACATTAAGGAAATTCGCAAGCAAACCTTGGACCATAACTGATCTGATCAAGTCTAAGACCATATCTGTTGAGACTGCTGCGATAATTTGGCTTGCTATGAAGTACGAATTATCTATCCTTATTGCAGGAGGGACTGCTTCTGGAAAGACTTCTATGCTTAATTCTATGAGTAACCTCTTTCCTCCGAACCAAAGGATACTCTCTATAGAAGACACAAGAGAGATACGTCTCCCGAAATTCCTGCATTGGATCCCTATGGTGACTAGACTTCCGAACCCTGAAGGTAAAGGTGAAGTATCTATGCTTGATCTTTTGGTGAACTCGCTCAGGCAGAGACCTGACCGTATCATAGTTGGTGAGATAAGGCGAAAGAAAGAAGCTGAAGTCCTTTTCGAGGCTATCCATACCGGTCACTCAGTCTATGCGACTGTTCACGCGAACAGCGCCAAAGAGACAGTGACTAGACTGACGAATCCTCCGATAGAAGTCCCAAAGACAATGCTTCCGGCGATTGCACTTATCGTGGTCCAGTACCGTAACCGAAGGACTGGGATGAGAAGGACATTCCAGTTGGCAGAGATAACAGAGGATGGAGAAGCGAACGTCCTCCTGCAGTATGACAATAAATCAGACACCCAAAAGAGAGTCAACAAGTCAAAGACATTATTTGGGACGATCGGTCTCTATACCGGGCTCTCCCAAGCCCAAGTACTTAATGAACTGAAGAAGAAAGAAGAGATTCTCAGATGGCTTGTCAAGCAGGAAATCAACACCGTAGACTCTGTAGGTAGGGTGATGGCAGAGTATTACACTAACCCTGACTACCTCATGTACTATGTCAGGAAGAACCTTCCGCTGAGGTGACGACGATCAGCGCGATAAAATTTCTCGTGAAATTCATCCAAGGCAAACTGCCTCTTTTACCTGTAAAGCTCAAACAGGCAGGGATGCATGACCAGACTGACGACTTCATCAAGAAAACATTGTTTGGATCGCTCTATATGTCGATTGGTGTGATCTTCATCCTGTTCCTCCTATTAGACAAGATGGAGAAACCGACCTGGATTCTCATCCTTTTCTATCCCGTCCTGCATTTCCTGATATTCTCCTATATGATCAAGCTGCCAGATGTCAAGACCCTGAAGATCGATAAGGGTATCAGCAGGGAGATAGTCTATGCAGGTAGGTTCCTGGTGATTGAGCTAGAGTCAGGGGTCCCTTTATATGATGCCTTCAAGAACATCAAGAAAAACTATCCCCATGCAGGGGCAGTCTTCCAGGAGGTCGTGAACAAGGTCGATATGGGAACTCCAATGGAAGATGCGATAAGCGAAGCGATTGCTCATACTCCATCAGCATACATAAGGAAGATTCTCTGGCAGATATCGAATGCTCTTAAGACTGGATCCGATTCATCAAAATCTTTGAATGCAGTGATGAATCAGATCGTGAAGGAACAGATCATACTTGTCCAGGCATATGGAAAGAAACTCAATCCTCTTGCGATGTTCTACATGATGATAGCTGTGATCATCCCGACCCTTGGGACCACTATGCTTGTGGTATTATCAAGCTTCATCAGTATGGAATTATCCTTGCCCATACTCATGATGGTCGTAGGCGCACTTGGATTCATGCAGTTGATGTTCCTCAATATCATAAGAGCCTCCAGGCCTCCTGTCGAGTTATAATATGAAACTGAAAGAAAGATTATCAAAGGTCACTTCCCTGATCAGGAATCCATTTAAGAAAGACACTCCGCTAAAGGCTATTGCGATACCTAAAGAAGAACCTAAGAAAACTACTCCTAAAGAAGGACCTAAAAAAGGTGCTCCTAAAGAAGGAAATAAGAAACCACAAAAGACTGGAGCAAGCCGTGAGAAACTCGTCCATAAGAAACAAGAAAAGCATAAGAAGAAAGAAAAGCAAAAAGCTAAGCTAAAATACCAACTCGAACTTGCTGGATTCAAGAAAGATCCATTGAAGGTCCAGAAATACCTCCTAATCGCTGGAGGGATCATCGACATCGCTATCATCATCTTATTCTCTTATATGCTATTCCAGGCATATCCTTTCTCCATAGTCTATCTCTTGTTCATCATCCTTATCGGAGGGACTATAGGATTTCTCGCGTCTACTTTCATCGCATGGATAATCTTCTATCTCTACCTCGACCTCAGGGTTTACCAAAGAAAGAATGAGATTGAGAAAGTCCTTCCTGATTTCTTGCAGCTTACCTCTTCAAATATCAAGTCTGGGATACCTATTGACCGGGCGCTTTGGCTTGCAGTCAGGCCAAGATTCGGCGTTCTCGCTAAGGAGATTGAGATTGTAGCTAAGGAGACCATGACTGGAAATGATCTTGAGGTGGCTCTCACGACCTTCTCAGACAAGTATGACTCGATCATACTCAAGAGAGCTATCAGTCTCATCATTGAGGGGCTGAAATCTGGAGGAGAACTAGGCGACCTCCTTAACAGGATTTCGTCAGATATCCAGGATTCTGATATCTTGAAGAAAGAGATGTCAGCATCTCTGACTACTTATGTCATATTCATAAGTTTTGCGACAATTATTGCAGCTCCTTT